>NZ_JBARVQ010000806.1:0-16378 GCF_049646345.1 Albidovulum sp.
GCCCGCCGCCGGGCTGATCTGGAGGCCCTTACGGACCGTCTTTTCAATGCACAGCGCCAGCGACTGGATGCGATGGCCGAGCGGCTGGCCGCGAGGGACCGCATGCGCCAGACGCTTGGCTATACCGAGACGCTGAAGCGCGGCTATGCGGTGATCCGGGCCGAGGGACAAGTGGTGACGACGAAAGCTGCGGCAGAGGGCGCTGCGGCGCTTGATATCGAGTTCCACGACGGAACCCTGCCGGTTCTGACTGGCGGCGCGTCGAAATCCAAACGCCAGAAATCGGATCCGCCGCCGCCCGATCAAGGCAGCCTTTTCTGATCACCGGACCCTATAGCGTTGCAGGTTTTGCATTTGTGTCAGATGCCATGCAAAGCCGACTTTCGTGCCACATTGCTGACCCGGATCTGGATCGCTGAGCTTTGCCTCAGCGATGGTCACCCGAAGGGTGGATCGATGGGGAAGTTCCGGGCGTATGCCGTTTCCGGCCGGAGCCTTGACCACGGTTCCGCGTGCGAAGGGCGAGGTAAGGGCTGAACGGTCTTTCGTGAGCCCGTTCGGCGCATGACGGGAGCGAGCCGATTCTGCGGCAAAACAACCTGTTGCTGGCGCAGCAAGAACGGTGCTGGACTGAGCGCGATCACTTTTTTGATCGGGCTTTGCACGGTTTCTGCGACAAGGGAAGGATCCCGGCCAGATTACAGAGGTTTTCGGCGGCGTCGGAGTAAGGCGTTTCGCGTTTGGATTGACTCAGAATTCGAACCTTTTTTGTTCGAATTCTGAAACTTGTGATTTCAGCCAAGCCTCGCAGTGTATTATCGGTTTGTCTGCCGCCGAACGTATCAGGGGCGGACCTTGCCAAAGGCAGAGAATGCTCTCGGCTCAGCCCGCCTTGTCCAGTTCGAACGCGTCATGCAGCGCCTGAACGGCAAGCTCCATATATTTGCGGTCGATCAGCACCGAAACCTTGATCTCGGAGGTCGCGATGACCTTGATGTTGATGTTCTCGGCCGACAGGGCCTTGAACATCTTCGCCGCGACGCCTGATTGCGACCGCATGCCGATGCCGACGACCGAAACCTTGGCCACTTCGGTATCGACGACAAGGTCTTCGTAATTGATCGCACCCGAAGCGCGGGCATCTTCCATCGCCTTCTTTGCACGGGCGACCTGATTGGTCGGGCAGGAAAAGGTCATGTCGGTCACCGCAGTGGTGTGGCCTTCATAGTCCTTTTCCGAGATGTTCTGGACGATCATGTCCACATTGATCCCGGCCTCGGCCAGAGGTCCGAAGATCGCGGCGGCGATGCCGGGGCGATCCTCGACCGTCACCAGCGTCACCTTGGCTTCGTCGCGGCTATAGGCAACGCCCGATACGGCTTTCGATTCCATGATATCCTCCTCGTCGCAGACCAGGGTTCCGGAGTTGTCGTCGGTATCCTCGAACGAGGACAGGACCCGCAGACGCACCTTGTAGCGCATCGCCAGCTCGACCGAGCGGGTCTGCAGGACCTTGGCGCCGAGGGATGCCAGTTCCAGCATTTCCTCGAAGGCGATCTTTTCCAGCTTGCGGGCTTTCGATGTGATGCGGGGATCGGTGGTGTAGATCCCGTCTACATCGGTATAGATGTCGCAACGCTCGGCCTCGAAGGCGGCAGCGAAGGCGACGGCGGTGGTGTCCGAGCCACCGCGCCCAAGCGTGGTGATCCGGCCTTCTTCCGAAACGCCCTGAAAGCCCGCGACGACGGCAACCCTGAAGCCCTCTTCGAACTTGGCGTCGATATTGTCGCGCGGGATCGATACGAAACGGGCTGCGGAATGGGCGGATGTGGTGTTGATCGGCACCTGCCAGCCCTGCCAGGATCGTGCAGGCACGTCCATTTCCTGCAGGCGCAGCGCCATCAGGCCCGCCGTCACGTTTTCGCCGCTGGCGACGACGGCATCATATTCACGCGCGTCGTAAAGATGCGAGGTTTCCTCGACCCAGCCCACCAGCTCGTTGGTGCGGCCCGACATGGCCGAGACGATGACGATCACGTCATAGCCGCGTTCCACCTCGCGTTTGACCTTTTCGGCGGCATTGGCGATGCGGTCGAGATCGGCCACCGAGGTGCCGCCGAATTTCATCACGAGAAGCGGCATTCCGGCCCTCCTGTCGCGCCCGAGTCAAAGTCCGGCGCTTCTTATGCGGGGCGGGGGGCGAGGGCAAGGGGCGATGGCGACCGCGCTACTCTTCGGCCAAAGGTGGATCGTCGGCCACGAGGCAGCAATGGCTGATGCGCCAGCCACCGGGTTCGCGCCGAAGAATGCCCAGCGATTTTCCATCACCGGTCATGTCGCCTTCGCTATAGTCCACGAGGCACCAGCCGGTATTGCCCTCGCATCCCGCCTCGATCACGGTCAGGGTCTTGCTGTTGCCGCCATCGCTGGTCCAGTCCCGGTGCAACGCCTCGATGGCCGCACGACCCCGTGCCTCGGGCGCATAGGGGGAAAGAAGGAGGGCACCATCCGTGAAGCAGTCCGCGCATCCCGCCGCGTCCCCTGCGCGATAGGCAGATGCCATGCGATCAAAGAGCGCCTGCGCCTGAAGTTTCATCGCCTGATATCCTCTGTCGCAAGCTTTCAGAACGGGATAGCACGACCTGCGTAATCCTCAAAGCAACCACTGGTCGCCGGGTTGAGCGCGTCGAACCGGGACATCAGGCCTGTCGCCGAGGTGTCCATGTCTATATCGGCGCCCGGTCCGCCCATTTCAGTGCGAACCCAGCCCGGATGGTAGATGCCGACGGCAATGCCGTCGGGCTTCAGGTCCGCAGCCAGATTGCGACCGAGATTGAGCACGGCGGCCTTGGAGGCGCGGTAGATATAACTGCCGCCCGGGGCGCGCACATCTGAGGCCATGATGGAGGAAAGGATCGCAATCTTGCCCTGCGCGGCGCGCAGATTGGGCAGAAGCGCCTGCACGGTCAGAAACACGCCCGTGACATTGGCCGCGAAGGTTGCCGCCCAGAGGTCGGCGGGATAGCCGGACGACAAAGCCTCACCCTTGTCGAGATAAACCCCGGCATTGCAGATCAGAAGATCGAGCGGAGCTGTGCCGAAGCGTTCCGCCATCGCCCGGACCGACCCCGGATCGGTGACATCAAGCCGCAGGAGCCCACCGGTCTTTCGCGCGGTGCCCGTGACCATGTCACCGCGCGCGGTGCAGGCACCAAGCAGCGCCTGTCCGATCCCCCGGTTCGCGCCAGTGATAAGAATACGCATGGTCGCCTCCACTTTCTGTCAGGAAATACTCACGGCGACGAAGGGGCGGACGGCCCCCCCTTGTCAGTTCGTCTTGCGCGCGGGCAGAAAAGGCAGGGGGGCAACGGGAATGCCGTCCTCGATCAGGCTTTTCGCCTCTTCGATCTTTGCTTCGCCATAGATCGACCGTTCGGGGGTCTCCCCCTCATGCATCGCGCGGGCTTCGGCGGCGAAATTCAGACCGACATAGTCGGAATTCGCCTCGATCTCGCGGCGCATCCGGGTGACGGCCTCTTCCATCTTGTTGGCGGGCGTCGACAGCGAAGGCGCTTCGGGTTTCGCCGCCTTGCGCGCGGGGCGGACAGAGGGCGCCATCAGCGTCTTTGTCACCTTTTCAGATCCGCAGACCGCGCAGGCCACATGGCCGGCCGCATGGAGCCGGTCGAAGGCCTCGGCCGACTGGAACCAGCTTTCAAAGCCATGCCCGTCGGCGCAGTTAAGCGTGTAGCGGATCATGTTCCCACCCTACAGAATCATCGCTCTATGTGGGCAGTTTGCCGGAAAAATCAAGCTTTTCCGGGGCGCGGACAGGAAAGTTCCGACGGGTCGAATGCCGCCAGAATGTCGCGCAATTCAGGTTCGTCGACGCGTGTTGCCGCCTTTTGGGGGGCGAACCATTTGCGCCGACGCTGACCCTTTTCAGGGAAATCCGAGACGAGCTTGTCGACCTCCATGGGAAAGACCGAAACGACAACGGGCTGCTTTGATCCGTCATCCATCACCTTGTCATAGGTGAAAATTCCTGCGCAATCCGGGCAGAGATATCCCTTGGCGCCAGCCTCCTCAAAGGCCTCGATCGCGGCCGCGTCGGCATCGCTCTTGCCCTTCATCGGCCATCCCTTCGGGATCACCCAGCGCCCGGTATCGCGACTGGTTATAAGAAGGATCTCAGTGCCCTTCTTCTTCGTTACCCGGTAGCAGAGCGCCGCAAGCTGACTTGTCGCGTGGCGCACATCATCCGAAGTGCTGTTTCCTTGTTTCATGATCTGCCCGAAGCCCTTTTAAGGCTCCTGCCTCTTGTCAAAACTCTCATTCATTCCCGTTCTACCGACGGAACTCTTAATAAGTTGTTTAGCACAGAATAAGGCAGTGAACCAGACAGGTTGTCACATAATTGTTACATTAACGTTACGCAATCGGGGTGCGGCCCGCCAATATCCCGGCGAAGAGTTCGCTGTCGATATTCGCGCCCGACAGGATCACGCCGACGCGTTTGCCGCGCATCGCCGGGGCCTCGCTCAGAAGGGCGGCTAGTCCGGCGGCCCCTGCACCTTCAGCGGCATTGTGGATATCGGCGAAATAGACGCGGATCGCTTCGGCAATCTGATCGTCGCTGACCGCGACAATCCGTTCGGCCCCGGCCCGGTAGATGTCGAGCGCCGCCTGAACCGGAACCCGCACTGCCATTCCGTCGGCGAATGTCCTCGCATCCGGGGTTTCAACCACGTGTCCCGCCTCGACCGAAAGCTTGGCCCCGGCAGCCTGCGTGGACACCACACCGACGATCCGGGTGGACAGCCCGAGAGCATCGCGGGCCGCGATCGTACCGCAGATGCCCGATCCGCAGCCGATCGGCACATAGACGGTGTCGAGCGGTGGTGCGGCGCGAAAGAACTCAAGCGCATAGGTCGCGACCCCGCGCACCAGTTCGCGGTGAAAGGGCGGTACGGGGAACAGGCCCTCGGCTTTGGCAATCCGCATCGCCTCTTCGCGGGCCTCGTCGAAATCTGCGCCGAATTCGCGCAAATCGGCCCCGAAAGCGCGCATCGCGGCGTTCTTTTCGGGTGAATTGCCACGGGGTACATAGACCACCGCGCGCAGCCCGGCATGTGTGGCGGCGCGTGCCTGCGCCTGGCCGTGATTGCCGCGCGTCGCGGTGATGATACCGGGGCTGTCGGGATGGGTCCGTTTCAGCCAGTCGATGAAGGTGATGGCGCCCCGCGCCTTGAAGGCCCCGACCGGCCCATGGTTTTCATGCTTGACCCAGACCTCAGCCCCGGTGCGCGCGGCGAGCTGCGGCCAGGCATATTGTGGGGTCGGTGCCATGTGGCGGTGGACAACCGCCAGTGCGGCGTCGAGGTCGTCGAGGGAGAATTGCATATCGTCTCCGTTCAACCCGCAATATCCGGCAGGTCCATCGCGCGGGCAAGGTCCGTATAGAAGGGGGCAAGGCCGCTATCCGCTGAAAGCCCGGCCAAAGCATCCGAGGCTTTGCGGGCAAGGGCCATCTGTGCGTCAGGATCGGCAAGGCGCAGGATCGCGGCAGACAGATCTTCTGAGTTCCGGACTTCGACAGATGCGCCTGAGGCGTGTAGCGCGTCATAGGCGGGGGCGGAATTGGTGGTATGGGGCCCGTGCAGGATGGCCGTGCCATGGGCGGCGGGCTCGAACGGCGTGTGGCCGCCTTTGTCGACCACCGAGCCGCCGACAAAGGTCATGCCCGCTGCGGCGTACCAGAGGTCCATCTCGCCCATCGTATCGGCGTGGTAGATCACCGTGTCCGGTCCCGGAATACCGCCGCGCGAGCGGGTGGCGGAGGCGAGGCCGGTGGCGGCGATAAGTCGCTCGACCTGATCGCGGCGGCGGGGGTGGCGGGGCGCGAGGATGAGCCGCAGCTCGGGGTTTTCGGCATGGGCGCGGGCGAAGGCGGCAAGCACGATTTCTTCTTCGCCTTCATGGGTCGAGGCTGCCAGCAGTGTCGCCCAGCGGGGAAAGGGCAGGGTGGCCTCTGTGGGTTTGGCCCTTGCCGCCGATTTCAGATTGGCGACGGGGCCGATGCGATCGGGCGCGAGACCGAGCACGCGGAACCGCGCATCGGAGGCCGTATCCTGCGCGGAAAGATAGCCGATGCTCTCCATCACCCGGCGGGCGAGGCCCGGGAATCGCGCCCAGTTCCGCGCGCTTGTTGCCGACATCCGTGCACCGATGACGAACACCGGAATGCCACGCGCGGCGCAGGCGGTCAGGCGTTCAGGCCACAGCTCATTCTCGACCACCACCAGCGCGGCGGGCCGGGTTGCGTCAAGGAAACGGTGGACCGGGCCCTGCATGTCGAGCGGGGCGAGGACGGCGTTGAGCCCCCAGTCGCGCGCCAGCGCCCTTGCGGTATCGCTGTTGGTGGTGATCAGAAGGCGCAAGGCAGGTGCGCGGGTCTGAAGCGTTTCAATCACCGTGCGCGCCGAAGTCAGTTCGCCGTTCGATGCCGCATGAAGCCAGAGGAGTGGGTCGGTTTTCTTGTCGCGCGGCACCCGGCCGATCCGTTCGGCATAGGCCTCGCCTCTGCCCCCCAGGCGCAGGCGCAGCGCATAGGCGGAAAACAGGATCCGGGCGAGAAGGCGGTAGAAGAACAAAGGGTCTGCCGGGGTGGTTATGGGTTGGCGGGGACCAGACCAGAAGGGGCGTGCCGAGGCAAGGGGGCGGGTCACGCGGCGTCGCGCTTGCATATCGCCACGGGATCGGCACTCTGCGCCCGACTGATCTGCGCGAGGCTGATATGCAGGATGCCTTCACTGCCCCCGGACGGTTCTTCCGGGGCAATATTCACACTCATTCCACCCTGTCGGACGGGGCGTTGGAGCCGGGCGAGGTCTGCCGTCTTTACCGTGAGGCGGGTTATGACTTTCTGGCTCTGACCGAGCACTTCATCGGCTTTTACAAATATCCCATTGCCAATACCCGGCCCTTTCGCGCGCCGGGCTTTACGACGCTGATGGGGGCCGAATTGCATGCCGGGCGGCAGGACAGCGGCGATCTGTGGCATATCCTGGCGGTCGGCTTGCCGGAGGATTTCGCAGCCCCCGATGCGCCGCATTTCTGGCCGGTGGCGGGGGCGGAAGAAGCCGCCGCCATTGCGGCACGGGCGCGGGCGGCGGGGGCCTTTGTCGCGGTGGCGCATCCGCAATGGTCGGGTTTGACGCTGAACGATGCGATGGCGATCGAGGCCGCCCATGCGGTCGAGATCTACAATCACGGCTGCGAGGTGGTGGCGGCGCGGGGCGACGGGCTGGCCATGGCCGATCAGATGCTGAGCGCCGGGCGGCGGGTAAATGCCATTGCCACCGATGATGCGCATCTGGCCACGGATGATTATTTCGGCGGCTGGGTGATGGTGAAAGCCGAAGAGAACGCGCCGGAGGCCTTGCTGGCCGCCTTGAAGGCGGGGATGAACTATTCGACGCAAGGCCCTGAAATCAGGCGGATTGACGCCGATGGCAAATGGGTCGAGGTCGAATGTTCGCCCTGCGAGACGGTGATCATCCAAGGCCATGGCCAGTCGGCCAATGCGGTTCATGGCCTCTCGATGACCCGGGCGCGGGTGGAGATGAACCACTGGTTCCGCTCGCCCTGGCTGCGCGTGACGGTTGTCGACCGGGCCGGGCGCAAGGCCTGGTCCAATCCCTATTGGCTCTGAGCCGGGTTTTGCCCAGGACCAAGTCCGGGGCGACCCGCCGGGGGTTCCACCCCCGGACCCCCGGGATATTTATGCCAAATGGAAGGAACGTGTTTCAGGTGCCGAGGATCGTCGGGAGTTTGAGCCCGTGTTCCCTGGCGCAGTCCCTCGCGATCGCGTAGCCCGCATCGGCATGGCGCCAGACGCCCGAGGCCGGGTCATTCCACAAGACGCGTTCGAGGCGTTTGGCGGCCTCTGGCGTGCCGTCGGCGACGATGACAACGCCGGAATGCTGGCTGAACCCCATACCCACGCCGCCGCCGTGATGCAGGCTGACCCAGGTGGCACCGCTTGCGGTGTTCACAAGGGCGTTGAGGAGCGGCCAGTCGGAGACGGCATCGGAGCCGTCCTTCATCGCTTCCGTCTCGCGGTTGGGGCTGGCGACGGAGCCTGAATCAAGGTGGTCGCGGCCGATGACGACCGGCGCTTTCAGTTCGCCTGACGCCACCATCTCGTTGAACATCAGCCCGGCGCGGTGCCGGTCGCCGAGGCCGATCCAGCAGATGCGGGCGGGCAGGCCCTGAAAGGCGATGCGCTCGGCGGCCATGTCGAGCCAGCGGTGAAGGTGGGTGTTTTCGGGAAAGAGCTTCTTCATCGCGGCATCGGTCTTGGCGATGTCTTCCGGATCGCCGGAAAGTGCCACCCAGCGGAAGGGGCCGACGCCCTTGCAGAAGAGGGGCCGGATATAGGCCGGAACGAAACCGGGGAAGGCGAAGGCGTTTGTGAGCCCCTCTTCCTTCGCGACCTGGCGGATGTTGTTGCCGTAATCGACGGTGGGCACGCCCGCCTCGTGGAAATCGACCATCGCGGCGACGTGGATCTTCATCGCGGCGCGGGCTTCGCGTTCCACGCGCTTCGGGTCGCTTTCCTGTGCGGCGCGCCATTCGGCGACGGTCCAGCCCAAGGGCAGGTAGCCATGGACGGGGTCGTGGGCCGAGGTCTGGTCTGTGACGATGTCGGGGCGGGGGCCGCCTGCCTTCATGCGGGCCACAAGTTCAGGCACGATCTCGGCGGCGTTGCCAAGGAGGCCCACGGATTTCGCCTCGCCCTTCGCGGTCCAGTCGGCGATGAGTGTCAGCGCCTCGTCGAGTGTCTTAGCTTTTTCGTCCAGATATCTGGTACGCAAGCGAAAATCGATCCGGGTCTCGTCGCATTCGACGGCGAGGCAGGACGCGCCGGCGAAGACGGCGGCCAGGGGTTGAGCGCCGCCCATGCCGCCAAGACCCGCGGTCAGGATCCACTTGCCCGTAAGATCGCCGCCGTAATGCTGGCGTCCGGCTTCGGCGAAGGTCTCGTAAGTTCCCTGCACAATGCCCTGAGTTCCAATGTAAATCCACGATCCGGCTGTCATCTGGCCGTACATCATCAGGCCCTTGCGATCGAGCTCGTTGAAATGTTCCCAGGTGGCCCAATGCGGCACGAGGTTGGAATTGGCGATGAGCACGCGGGGGGCGTCGGCATGGGTCTTGACCACCGCGACGGGGCGGCCCGACTGGACCAGCAGGGTCTCATCGGCCTCAAGCTCTTTCAGCGCCGCGACGATGCGGTCGAAGTCACCCCATGAGCGCGCCGCCCTGCCGATGCCGCCATAGACCACGAGTTCATGCGGGTTCTCGGCGACGTCGGGGTGCAGGTTGTTCATCAGCATCCGGAGGGGAGCCTCGGTCAGCCAGCTCTTGGCGTTCAGTTCGGTCCCGGTGGGCGGGAAGATGTCGCGGGTATTCTTGCGGTCGAGGTCGAGCATCGTGGCCTCCTTCAGGTCAGCGCGCCGGAGCGGGCGAGGTGGTCGAGGTTTTTCAGGATCTTTGCGAGGACCGCGCGGGTAGGTGCGGCCGTTTCGCGGTCATAGCTCCACGGGGCGGCCTCGGCGGCGAGGTAGGCGCGCTGGGCAAGTTCCATCTGTATCGCGTGAATACCGGTTTCCGGTCGGCCGTAGTGGCGCGTGGTCCAACCGCCCTTGAAGCGGCCATTGACGACGGCATCCATGCCGGTTGCATTCTGACAGGGATCGGCGGTCAGGCATTGGACGCGGGCGGCGCAGGTCTGGCCGTCATTGGTGCCGATGGAGAAGACCGGCAGCGTGCCTTCGAAGAGGAAGGGGATGTTGGAGCGGATCGAGTGGCAGTCGTAGAGGATCGCCACGCCGTGGCGGGTCTTCACCCGTTCGATCTCATCGGCCAATGCCGTGTGATAGGGCAGGTGGAACGCGTCGCGGCGGGCGAGTATTTCGTCTTCGCCGGGGTCCTGCCCGTCCTCCCAGATCGGATTGCCGTCGAAATCGGTCAGCGGGCAGAGCGTGGTCGTGTTCTGTCCGGGATAGAGCGAGACGCCCGCCGGGTCGCGGTTGGCGTCGATCACGTAGCGGTGGACGTTGGAACGGACGACCGTCGCGCCCGGCAACAGCCCGTCGTATAGCTGCGTGATGTGCCAGTCGGTATCGGCGAGTTTGCGGCCGTTGTCGTTGAGCCGCGCGGTCAGGGCTTCGGGCAGCCATGTCCCGCCATGGGGCTGACCAAGGATGACAGGGCTGTCGCCCCGTGTGACGTCGAAAACGCTCATGGCGCGAGCCCCGGGAGGGCAAGTCCGGTTGCCTCGACGACGGAGCCTGCGCCGATGAGGCGGGCGGCGGATTCCAGTTCAGGCGCAAGGTATCGGTCTTCGGCCAGGGTCGGGATCTCGGCGCGCAGGCGGGTCAGGACGTTTTGCAATGGTGCAGAGGTTTTCAGGGGCGCGCGGAACTCGATGCCCTGCGCGGCGCAAAGAAGTTCGACGCCGAGGATGCGGTTCAGGTTCTCGACCATACGGCCAAGGCGGCGGGCGCCGTGGGCGGCCATGCTGACATGGTCTTCCTGATTGGCGCTGGTGGGGGTCGAATCCGTCACTGTCGGATGGGCGAGATGCTTGTTTTCGCTCATCAAAGCCGCCGTCGTGACCTCGGCGATCATGTAGCCGGAATTGAGGCCCGGATCAGGGGTCAGGAAGGGGGGCAGGTCGTGGGACAGGGTCGGGTCGACCATCAGCGCGACGCGGCGCTGGGCAATGGCGCCGATTTCGGCCAGCGCCAGCGCGATCATGTCGGCGGCGAAGCCCACAGGCTCGGCATGGAAGTTGCCGCCCGAGACGATGAGGCCTGCCTCGGTCAGCACAAGGGGATTGTCGGTGGCGGCGTTGGCCTCCACCTCCAGCGTGCGGGCGGCCATGCGCATCACGTCCATCGCGGCACCGGTGACCTGCGGTTGGCAGCGGATGCAGTAGGGGTCCTGCACACGGGTGTCGCCCTCGCGGTGGCTTTCGCGAATCTCGGACCCGTCGAGAAGCGCGCGCAGGCAGGCGGCGGATTCGATCTGGCCCGCATGGCCGCGCAGGGCATGGATTTCGGGTTGCAGCGGCGCGGTGGAGCCCATGATGGCGTCGGTCGAGAGGGCCGAGGTTACTAGGGCGGCCTGCGCCGCGCGCCAGCCGTCGAAGAGGCCGGCCAGCGCGAAGGCGGTGGAAAACTGGGTGCCGTTGATCAGCGCCAGCCCTTCCTTGGGGCCGAGGATCACGGGTGTCAGGCCCGCGCGGGTCAGGGCCATTTCGCCGTGCAGGACCTCGCCCTGATACTCCGCCTCGCCCGCGCCGATCATTACGGCGGTCATATGGGCGAGCGGGGCGAGGTCGCCGGAGGCGCCGACCGAACCTTGCGCGGGAATGACCGGGGTCACGCCCGCCTCAAGCATCCCCTCGATCAGTTCGATCACCTCCCAGCGCACGCCCGAGGCACCGCGCCCGAGTGAGAGCAGCTTCAGCGCCATCATCAGGCGGGCATGGGCACGGGGAATGGGTGCGCCGACACCGCAGCAATGGCTTAAGATCAGGTTGCGTTGCAGGGTTGCGGTATCCTTCGGCGCGACGCGGACCGAGGCGAGTTTGCCGAAGCCGGTATTGACGCCATAGACCGGGATGTCGCCTGCGGCGGCCTCGGCGATCGCGGCGGCGGCGCGTTCGACGGCGGGTTTCGCGCTGCGGTCGAGCCGGGCTGGCAGGCTTTCGGAATAGAGGCGGGCGAGGTCGGCCAGCGTGACGGCGCCGGGCCTAAGCGAGAGGGATGTCAATCCAGCCTCCAATGATGCGCTGGTGGAGCGGGTTGAAGCCGAAGCGATAGCTGTGCTCGGCCGGGTGTTCGGCGTTCCAAACGGCAAAATCGGCGCGGTGGTCGGGCGCGATCATGCCCCGGTCGGTCAGGCCAAGGGCTTTCGCCGCGTTGCGCGTGGTGCCTGCCAATGCCTCTTCCGGCGTCATGCGGAACAAGGTGCAGGCCATGTTCATCGCCAGTAGCAGCGAGTTCATCGGCGAGGAGCCGGGGTTGAGGTCGGTCGCGACGGCCATAGGCACCTTGTGCTTGCGGAAGAGGTCGATGGGCGGCACCTGCGTTTCGCGGATCGCGTAAAAGGCGCCGGGCAGGATGACAGCGGTGCTTCCTGCGCCCGCCATGGCCTCAACGCCTGCCTCATCGAGATATTCCAGATGATCCACCGACAGCGCGCCATAGGAGGCCGCCATCGTCGCGCCGCCGAGATTGGAGAGCTGCTCGGCATGAAGCTTGACCGGCAGGCCGAGTGCCTTCGCCACGTCGAAAACCCGGGCAATCTGGGAAGGCGCAAAGGCAATGCCTTCGGAAAAGCCGTCGACAGCGTCGACCAGCCCTTCCTCATGCGCGGCCTTCAGCGCCGGGATGCAGACCTTATCGAGATAGGCATCGGCGCGGTCCTTGAACTCCGCAGGCACGGCATGGGCGCCGAGGAAGGTCGTGTGAACTTCGATGGGGCGTAGCGCGGCCAGGCGCCGCGCCGCGCGCAGCATCTTCAGTTCGGTGTCGATGTCGAGCCCGTAGCCCGACTTGATCTCTACCGTGGAAACGCCCTCGGCGATCAGCGCGTCGATCCGGGGCAGGGCGGCGGCCACAAGGTCGTCCTCGCTCGCCTCGCGCGTGGCACGGACGGTCGAGATGATGCCGCCCCCGGCCTTTGCGACCTCTTCATAGCTCGCGCCGTTCAGCCGCATCTCGAATTCATTGGCGCGGTTGCCGCCATGCACCAGATGCGTGTGGCAGTCGATCAGCGCGGGCGTCACCAGCCGCCCGCCAAGGTCATGGCGCGGATAATGCGCGACGGCGGCAGGAATGTCGGCCTCGGCCCCGGTCCAGAGGATGCCGTCGGCCGTGACCGCGATGGCGGCACCCTCGATCAGCCCATAGGGCGCGTCACCTGCCATCGTCGCGGCGCGGCAGTTCACGAAAAGGGCGTTTGGCTGTCGCATGGGGGCCTGTCGGGAAGAATTCGGTTGCTTCGATGCTTTCTACGGGAGTATGAGTTTTATGTCTAGACATAATGGAGCCCAGACATGATTTTCGCGACACGGGCGCTGCTGCCGCAGGGCTGGGCTGACAATGTGCGGCTGGGGATCGCAGAGGGGCGCATCGCCTCGGTCGAGACAGGCGCGGAGGCCGGGGCCGGGGACGCGCGCGTCGATACGCTGCTGCCCGCGCTCTCCAACCTCCATTCCCACAGTTTTCAGCGGGCGATGGCGGGCATGACCGAGTATCGCGCGGCGGGGCGGGAAAGCTTCTGGACCTGGCGCGAGCTGATGTACCGCTTTCTCGACCGGCTGACGCCCGAACAGGTGGAGGCGATCGCGGCGATGGTCTTTCTGGAGATGCAGGAGGCGGGATATGCGGCGGTGGGTGAGTTCCACTATGTGCATCACCGCCCCGGCGGGGCGCCCTATGACGATATCGCCGAACTCAGCACCCGTATCTTTGCGGCGGCCGGGGCGACGGGGATCGGGCTCACGCATCTGCCTGTGCTCTATTCCTATGGCGGAGCCGGGAAAAAGCCGCTTGCGGGCGGGCAATTGCGTTTTGGCAATGATGTCGACCGGTTCGGTGCGCTGGTTCAGGCGGCGCGGGCGGCGGCAAGGGGCCTGCCCGCGGATACACGCGTCGGCGTCGCACCGCATTCGCTGCGGGCGACCGCGCCTGATGATCTGGCCGCGGCGCTGCCGTTGGCGGCGGGCGGGCCAGTCCATATCCATATCGCCGAACAGCCGCAGGAGGTTGCGGATATCTCGGGCTGGCTCGGGGCGCGACCGGTGGAATGGCTGCTGAATAACACGTCCGTTGGCCCCGGCTGGTGCGCGATCCATGCGACACACATGACGGCGGAAGAAACGGCGGGTCTCGCGCGATCCGGCGCGGTTGCCGGGCTCTGCCCGATCACCGAGGCCAATCTTGGTGACGGGCCGTTCAACGGGCCGGGCTGGCTGGCGGCGGGCGGGGCCTTCGGGATCGGTTCGGATTCCAACATCCGCATTTCGCTCGTGGAGGAACTCAGGACGCTGGAATATTCCCAAAGGCTGCGGGATGTAGAGCGCAATGTCATGGTGACCGGGCCGGGATCGGTCGGGACCGCACTCTACACCGGCGCGGCGGCGGGTGGTGCACGCGCAATGGGACGCGAAGCGGGGGCAATTGCCACTGGGGATTGGGCCGATCTGGTCGCCATCGACAGCACCCATCCGACGCTCTGCGCACTGAATGAAGCGCAGCTTCTCGACGGTCTGGTCTTTGCGGCACCCGACGGGCTGATCACCGACCTCTGGTCAGCGGGGCGGCATGCCGTCCGGGGGGGGCGGCACATCGCACGTGACCGCGTTGTTCCGGCCTACCGCCATGCGGTGAAAGAACTGGTCGGGGGACTTTAAACTGAGACCTCTTGCAGCGAGATGTAAAGACCGGTTGCGCCGGGATCGGCCTTCGGGGCCGTCGCGGCGGGGTCAAGTATGGCGACGCATCCCGAACCGATCTCTTCCCCCGAAAGCCGGAACCGGCCCGAGAGGCAGTAAAGCGCGGCCACAGGCCCGTCATGCAGCGGATGCGTGCCGTCGACCAGCCGAACCGCGCCATCTATCCGTTTGGGATCGTAGATCAGATTCAGGTCACGGACCTTGCCGCCAATCAACCGCCCATGGATGGTCAGGTCGCCGGAAAACCGCACCGGGTCCAGCGGACGGGCGGCTATCGGCCCGCCATCTGTCTCAAGGATCAGCCCCGCGCCGTCGATCACGGTCAGGATGCGCTCAAGGCCGGGGAATGCCGAGAAGGGCCCGTCCGAAGCGACCTCGGCCATCGACAGCCGCCAGATCAGGCCACTTTCGTCCTCAGCCCGCGCGATCTCATGCGTGACGCCGCCGCCGTTCTTCCATTGCTGTGTTGCGAAGGCGTCGGGCCGGATGATGCGCATCTCTTTTCCTTAGGCAAAAAGCCGTTATGCTTGAGCAAATAACAAAAGCGATACGAAGTCCATGAGCGATGCGCCACGCCCCGACCTGACAAGCTACCGTGAGGTGAAGGCAGAGATCCTGCGCCGGATCACCGATGGGGACTGGTCGCCGGGAACGCTGCTGCCCGGTGAGGTCGAATTGGCCGAGACCTTTGGGGTCGCGCGGGCGACGGTCAACCGGGCGATGCGGGAACTGACCGAGGATGGATTGCTGGAACGCCGCCGCAAGGCGGGTACGCGGGTGCGCCCCTCGCCCCTGCGTGCCGCGCGGTTTGAGATCCCTCTGGTGCGGGAAGAGATCGAGGCGAGTGGCGCGCGCTATCGTTATGCTCTGCTGGAACGCGATCCGGGTCCGGCGCCGGACTGGCTGCGCGCGCGAATGGGGCTGCCCGCCGGGGCAGGGGTGCTGCATCTGGCCTGCCTTCATGCCGCCGATGGCGCACCCTATCAGTTCGAGGATCGCTGGATCAATCTTGCCGCCCTGCCGCGCGCGGAAGATGCAGACTTCACCACCGACGGTCCCAATGAATGGCTGGTCAAGGCCGTGCCGTTTTCCGAGGTGGAGATCAGTTTCCTTGCTACAGCCGCCGATACCCGCGTGGGCGGCTACCTGTCGATGAGCCCCGGCGAACCGGTCTTTACGGTGGAACGCACGACCTGGTGGGAGGGACAGGCGATCACCCATGTGCGGCTTTACTTTGCCCGTGGCCACCGGATGACGACCCGCTATTGACGATCCTCGGGCGCGTGATGAGTGTGGCCGAAAAGCTGGGAGGGGCCGATGGCAGTCACGGTAACGGATGAGATGGTCGCGGCCTATCAGCGCGACGGGGCGGTGCTGATCAAGGGGCTCTGGTCCGGTTGGGTCGATGTGATCGCGGCGGGGATCGAGCGCAACATGGCCGACCCCGGCCCCTATGCCGCCGAGAACCTGAAGCCGGGTGAGGGCGGGCGGTTTTTTGACGATTACTGCAACTGGCAGCGCATCCCGGAATTCGGTGAGGTAATCGCGAAATCCGACGTGGCCGAAGTGGCGGCGCGGCTGATGGGGTCCGGCACAGTGCAGGTCTTTCACGACCATGTTCTGGTCAAGGAGCCGGGCACGACCAAACCCACGCCCTGGCATCAGGATGGCCCCTATTACTTCGTTGAGGGGCGTCAGACCGTCAGCTTCTGGTCCCCCGTCGATCCGGTGAAAGAGGCGACGCTGCGACTCGTCGCGAGGTCGCATCTTTGGGACAAGGAAGTGCTGCCGACGCGCTGGCTGTCCGAGGACAATTTCTATCCCGATCCCGAGGCCTATATG
>NZ_JBARVQ010000807.1:0-2790 GCF_049646345.1 Albidovulum sp.
CTTCGATGCGCTGGCAGCCCCGCTTTGCAGATAAGCCGACTGTTGTTCCGGTGTCGAGGAACAGGAATACGGATCCAAAGGGATAGATCCCCCTGGCACCATAGCAGATTGGAGCGCCGAAGCGCCCTCCTCGGCAAAAATGCGGACACCTTCTTTGATGCGCGGCAGGTGAAAGGCGTTGCCCGCGCCGAAAATGTCAGGACGCCCCGGTGCTAAGGGCTTGTTGCATAGGCGCAAGACCAGTAACGCGCCGTGACGCGGCTACAGGGTGCCAATGCCGGGCAGAATAGCCATGACCCGCCGATCAAGTTGCGGCGATTGCAGATCGAACAGGCCCACCTTCCGCAGCGCGGCCCGCAGGTCGATGTCGGCCCCCAGATAGTGCCACACAACCGGAGCCATGAAGGGCGAACGCTGGCGGCTGGTGATGCCAAAGGTGGTGCCGCGAAGATAGGTCTGCTGACCGCGGCCGACTGGATCAAGCACCGTCTCTACCAGAGCATCCCGTGCAAGATTTTGAAATTCCAAAATAAAGATGCGGTTTCCCAACATGGCGACCCGCCCATCATATTTCGACAGATAAAGGGTCCCATCCTCGGGGTCGCGCGACCGCTCGATGGTCTTGCTACAGATAATCCCGTCACGCTCATCAAGGCGGACAAGGGCGCAGATGACCGCGTTTTTCCAACTCTCCGTATGAAAATAGGAGTGATAATAGCCAAGATAGCGACGCAGCGGCGCCGACTGGCCGTCGAAGGCGGTGGCGAAACCGGTTGCCCCCGCGCCTGGAGTCACCATGCCCTGCAGACGCGGCAACACCGAAGGGTGACCTTCTAAACTTTCCGGCGCCATCAAAAGTTCCAGCGGCTTCAGGCCAAAGTAGCTGGCGATCCTGCGCAGATTTGCCGAGGAAGGGCGCGAAGAGCCGTTGAGGTATTTGTTGAACTGCTGGCGATTGATCCCGATACGGCGGCAGCATTCGGAAATGGACGATTCGGTAGAGCAAAGCAGACGCAGATTTGGAACCAGATTCTCTTCGTCCATCTATCGCCCATTGCCCCCAAATGCCGTGCCCATCCCACAATAGTGCGCGACCTGACGCGATACAAGCATAAAGTCGCGCCAATCCGCGACGCGGTGCGAAATTGAGATTGGGCCCCTTTTGAGGTCTCATTCCTATAGCCGAAAAAACAAGAACCATCAGTCAGGGAGAGTTTGATGACAAAGAACAGAATCGCATGGACGAAGGTCGGTCTGCCCCGCCGGGCATTCCTGAAGGGCGCGACGGCACTGGGAATGGCCTCGGTGGCTGGACTGTCCATGCCGCGCATGGCGCATGCCGCGGGCGGTACGCTGAAGACCCGCACCTATGCCGATATCCGCTCCATGGACCCAGCTTTCAGCCAGGGTGTGGTGGATGAAGAGATTCAGGCCGCGATCTACAACAAGCTCATCCAGTACAAGCCGGGCCGCGAATGGGGCTGGCAACTGGATGCCGCCGCGATGGTCGAGCAGGTGGACGACACCCATATCAACTTCGCTCTGCGCGACGATATCGGCTTCACGAACGGCTTTGGTGCGATGACCGCCGAGGACGTAAAATTCTCGTTCGAGCGGATCATCGACGATGCGCTGGAATCGACGAACAAGCCCGACTGGGGCCCCTTGGATCATGTCGAGGTTACCGGTGAGCGCACCGGCACCATCGTGCTGAAGAACGCGTTCCAGCCGCTCTGGTCGATCACGCTCCCGTATATCGCGGGCAATATCGTGTCGAAGGCCGCATTCGACAGCGTCGGCGGCAAGATCGACACCCAGCCGGTCGCGACCTCTGGCCCCTACCTGCACACTTCGTGGGAACCGAAGCAGAAGACCACGCTGACCCGCAACCCCGACTGGAAGGGCGAGCCGGTCGCCTATGACGAGATCCAAATCTTCCATATCGACGATGAAAAGGCCGCCGAGATCGCATTCGAGGCCGGTGAACTCGACTTTACCCGTGTCAGCCTCGACTCGGTCGAACGCCTGAAGTCTTCGCCCATCGACGGTGCGACTCTGGATGAATACCCGTCGCTCTACTATGCATGGGTTGGCATGAACCTCGACAATCCGAAGCTTGGCAACATCAAGTTGCGCCAGGCGATCCAGTATGCCATCGACGTGCCCTCGATCATGGCGGGTGCCTATTTCGGCGCGGCGGAACCCTCGACCGGGATCATCGCGCCTGGCCTGCCGGGCCATCGCGAAGCCTCGCTGACGGGTACCGCCGCCAATTTGGAAAAGGCGATGGCGCTGATGGCGGAATCGGGCGAAACCGATGTCTCTCTGGCCATCGACGTTCTGAACAAGTCGGCCAACGTCACCGCCGCCCAGATCATCCAGGCCAACCTCGCCGCAATCGGCATCACGCTGGAAATCCGGCTCCATGAAGGGGCGACCTTCTGGGAACTCGGCTCCAACGAAGATCTGGAACTGGTGCTGAACCGCTATTCGATGACGCCAGATCCCTATTACGCGACATCGTGGTTCATCAGCGAACAGGCAGGCATCTGGAACTGGGAGCGTTTCCGGAACGAAGAGTTCGACAAGCTGCACCTCGCGGCCCAGTCGGAAGGCGATCAGGCCAAGCGTGCCGAGATGTATGCCCGTGCACAGGACCTGATGGAAGAATCCGGCGCCTACAAGTTCATCACGCATGAATCGACGCCGGTGATCTATCGCAACTCTGTCGTTCCGGCGCTGCGCCCGGACGGACTGCCGCTCTACCGCTACTTCGGCGCGGCATAAGAC
>NZ_JBARVQ010000808.1:0-2745 GCF_049646345.1 Albidovulum sp.
TCCACTGGTCAGTGCGATACGCACCGCATCTTGGCGGAATTCGTCCGTCCGTTTCAGTCCCATAGTCAGTCTCCTTTGTTGCAGTAAATGCTATCAAAGGAGCGGCATCAAACCGCGACAGGTCCAGTTTGCCTCTTCGAATTCTCGTCCGAAACTGTGGCTATGGTCTTTGTAGGGTTCGACTGATCACATAAAATCCCGCTCGTAGATCCGCCCGCGGGCCAGCCCCAGACGCATCGCGGGCGTCTTCTTGTCGACACCCGGCTCGCACCAGTTGTGATAGAAGCGGTAGATCTCGATGAGCTTGGCCATCATGGCAGGCTTGTAGAGGTACTGCCGGTCCCATGCCTGCCTGACAGTACCTGAAACGGCCGGGCGGGCGGCGAAACGGACATTGCTCCGGAACTTGTGGAAATAGGAATCTACGCTCCTGAGCGTCGCCTGGCGCAGGAGACGCGCCTTCTGGCGATAGTCGTGATCCGGGCTGTCGGTCAACAGCCAGATCCGGCGGTTGGGTTCGGACTTCCGCGGGAACGGATATTGGAACCCATGCCGCAGATCGAAGCCGACGATCCGCGTGGTCACCTCCTCATCCACGAGGTCGGCGAAGTCCTGATCGGATAGCGCCCGGAGTTGCGTCAATCCGAGACCCGTCGCGGCCGCCAGTGCGTTCTGGCCTTCGGCCACGACCTGGTTGCGCATGTCATTGGTCATCCCCTTGTCGAAGCTGACGATGGCGATGTTGGCCCGTCCCGCCTTCACCTCGGGTGCGAAGACCGAGCAGAACGCCTGCCGGAGGCCCTTATCGTCATCCATCGCGAGCACGAGCGGCGCGTCGGTGCCGGCGAGGTGTTCGCGGAGTCGCATCGCGTGGGCGAACTGGAGAATGTCGTAGCGCACCAGCACCCCGTCATGTGGCAGCTGGTAGAGCTCGGCCTCGTCGATCTTCTTCTGCGCCAGGAGCCTTGCCAGATGCGCGTCGAACTCGGTCTTCGTCCAGACGCGGGCATGCTCCCTGAATGCAACGGAGACATCCTCCTCATCGGCCGCCACGGCCCGGATCTCGGCTTCTTCCATCGTCATCGAGGGATCGAGCTGGAGCGACGCCTCCATGATGTAGCCGGACCGCGCATGCGCGGTACAGAGATGCTGGACCATCACCGGCGCGCGCTTGCGCTTGGTCGGCCAGTTGATCGTCAGCGTCTGGCTGTCGGTCGCGAAGCGTGAACCGGCCGCCCGGAAATCGACTTGCGAGAAGTCCTGGCGGCGCACCGTGAAGGCGCGCACCTGATCGTAGAAGAAGTCGATCTTGCCGTAGAGATCGCGGTAGGAGATGTCGGTGATCTTTGAGATCTTCGACAGCGACATGTCGTTGCAGATCATCTGGAAGATCAGGCGGTTCTTGTCGCTCCGCCGGTGTCTCCGTGCTGGCTTGCCCGCCGAGAATGTCTTCAGGCACAGGCGGCAGCGCCAGCGCGAATCGCCACCTGCGGTCTTGCCGAACCTCCAATAGAACTCGGGATGCTTCTCCAGCGAGAGGCCATGAGCGAAACACCCCTCCGTCCGGCATGCCAGCACGGTCGGATCGCACTCTTGCAATCCCTTGAGTCTGCGGTATTCTTCGGCGATCGCGCGGTTGTTCTTCAGCCTGGCGGTCGCGGTGCAGTGCGGACAGTCGAAGAATTCTTCGTGTTGCGCGCCGGATACTGCGCCGCGGAGGACACCCGGCGGCGCAGTCGGCGCTCCGTTCGGTCGCTTGTAGGGGTCGGGAGTGACGCCGTAGGAGACACAGGTGGGTGTCCGGCAGAAGTTGACATCCACCCCCTCGAACGGGAGCGGAAACCGGCGCTCCAGCCCCGCATCGGCTGTCGAAGATATTTTCGAGACACACCCCACCTGACATCTCCCTCCGGATCTGGGTCAAGCGCAGTGTTCAAAGGACATATTGGCCGCAGTGCGGCCAATAGAAGCTCTTTTTTCAACATTTACCGTCAGGGGCTGGGGCGCAGCCCCGGCCTTTTTTTGTTGTTCAGGCCAGCATGGTCATCGGATTTTCCAGATAAGTCACAATGGCTTGCAGAAGTTCCGCCCCCAAGGCTCCGTCGATCACCCGGTGATCAACCGAAAGTGTCAGCGACATCACTGTCGCAACGCCAAGGCTTCCATCGGCTTTGACCACAGGCTTTTTCAGGCCAGCGCCGACAGCAAGGATCGCGGCATGGGGCGGATTGATTACCGCATCAAAATTCTCGACCCCCATCATCCCAAGATTTGAAATCGCAAAACTGCCGCCCTGATATTCATGCGGGGCAAGCTTGCGGTTTCGCGCCCTTGTGGCCAGATCCTTCATTTCCGCTGACAGGGTCGAGAGCGTCTTCACTTCCGCATCTTGCAAAACCGGCGTGAAAAGCCCGCCTTCGATGGCGACGGCAACCGCCACATCGGACGGCTTAAGCCTGAAGACCCGGTCGCCGGCCCAGACGGCATTGGCGTCGGGCACCGCTTGCAGCGCCAAAGCGCAGGCCTTGATGATGAAGTCATTGACCGACAGCTTCACCCCGCGCGCCTCCAATCCCTTGTTCAATTCCGCCCGAAACGCCATCAACGCATCCAGTTCGACCGAGCGGCGAAGGTAGAAATGCGGGATGGTCTGCTTGGCCTCTGTAAGGCGGGCCGCAATGATTTTGCGCATACCGTCGAGCGGGACTTCTTCGTATTTGCGGCCTTCATAGATCTTGGCAACGG
>NZ_JBARVQ010000809.1:0-1783 GCF_049646345.1 Albidovulum sp.
TGAGGTCATGGCGCAGCAGGTCGGGGCATTTGTTCGCGATGACGAATTCCGTCTCGATCAGGGTTTTGTGGCCGTTGATACTGAAGAGCCGCGTATATTCATGCAGCTTTTCACCCAAAGGAACCGCAAGATCGGCTGACAGCCTTTCGTCGGCGCGGGCAGTGCGGGCGCGCAGGATCTCTATGTCCAGATTGGTACCAAGGGCCTCTGCATCGGCGGCAAAGCTGACGCGGCCGCTGATGTCATAGCGCAGGCGCTTGGGAGAGACGAAGCGCCCCCTGCGGTCCTCGCTATAGGCCAGGCCCTGCGCTTCGATCGCCTCCAATGCGCGCCGCGCGGTCATCCTGCTGACGCTGTATTGTTCTGCCACCACCCGTTCAGACGGCAGCGCGGCATGTTCGGGCAAAGTCCCGGCGACGATATCCTGCTGGATGCTGTCGACGATCTGACGAAAGCGCGGGCGCGCGAGCTGGGGGCGGTTCATGACGATCCTGCAATTTCCTGCCTTCTTAATACGATTGGTTATATGCGCCAAGTCGATACTGGTATATACCAGATTCGAATCGATCAGAGGGATACCGCGCCAGTGTTGAGTGATGCACCTATAGAAGAGCTGACATTCGCGGTTGATGCGGGCCTCGGGTCGCGGGCGCGGATCGGACTGATCATCCTGCAAAGCGACCAGACCGCCGAACACGAATTTGCGACGCTTCTGCGCGGCGACGGCGTGGCGCTTTACCACGCACGCATCCCCAATGCGATGGAAGTGACGCCCGACACGCTCCGCGCGATGGAGCGGGACTTGCCGGTGGCGGCGGACCTGCTGCCCGCGTCGTTCGACTTCGATGCCATCGGCTATTGCTGCACATCGGGTGCGACGATGATCGGCGAAAACCGGGTGGATGAGATCATTCGCGATATCCATCCCGGCGCGAAAACCACCAACCCGCTGACCGCCTGCAAGGCTGCACTTGGCGCGCTTGGCGTGGGACGCTTTGCGCTGGTCACGCCCTATGCGCCCTCTGTTACCTCCGAGATGCAGCGGAATCTGTCCCAGGCGGGGTTCGAGACGGGCGCCGTAGCCTCGTTCAACCAGTCCGATGACTTCACCGTGGCGAGGATCAGTTCCGAAAGCGTTCTTGACGCGATCCTCGCGGTCGGTGCGCGCGATGGCTGCGATGCGGTCTTTGTCTCCTGCACCAGTCTTCGCGTCCTGCCGGTTATCGCCGAGGCCGAGGCACGGCTTGGCAAGCCGGTGATCTCAAGCAATCAGGCCACGGCCTGGCATTTGATGCGGCTCGCCGACCTTGGAGATCGGCCCGCAGATGCCGGTCGGCTGTTCCAATTCTGAAATCCCCCAAGCGGCAGGAAAACGATCATGTCCAAACCCCTTCCCAGCCATGCCCAGGTCGTGATTATCGGTGGTGGCATCCATGGGTGTTCCGTCGCCTATCATCTGGCCAAGGAAGGCTGGAAAGACGTTGTGCTTCTGGAGCGCAAGCAGCTGACCTCGGGCACCACATGGCATGCGGCGGGTTTGGTCGGGCAGTTGCAGGGCAGCCATGCGACGACGGCTTTCGCGAAATACGGGATCGAACTGTTGCAGGAGATCGAGGCCGAGACCGGCCAGAACCCCGGCTATCGCCGCTCGGGCTCAATCTCGGTCGCGATCAACGAAGAACGGCTGGCCGAACTGAAACGAAAGGCAGATTTTGCCTCGCTCTTCGGGATCGAAGCGCACTATCTGACCACGCCCGAAATCGCAGAGCGCTGGCCGCTGATG
>NZ_JBARVQ010000810.1:0-4958 GCF_049646345.1 Albidovulum sp.
CCTCCAAGACAGGAGCCAAACAGATGTCCCGCAAAGATGCACACGCCTTCGCCGCCTCCCTCGCCGCCACGCTCATGGTCTCAATCGTCGTCTTCCAGGCAGGGGATGGAACCTTCGGCGCCGTCCCCGCCGATGAAATCGACGGCGACGAGGTTCAGGTGCTGGTTGAGATTGACCCGTGGGCTTAGGCCCACGGTTACCCCGGCAGGCTCACGCGGAGGCGCAGAAGCGTCTTCTGCTGCGTCGTTGCGCTCTCGCACGGTGCCGGTGAAATATTCGGAACAGTGGACCGCCGATGGCGCAGCGCCAGATGGCCTGAAGCTGTAGAGGTGCCAGTTGCAACGCGACTGCCACAACGCCAAGAATATCGACATGTCCGGGCCGGACCGAACATTAATTCTATCTTTCGGTGCTGCATGCAGCGTTCGAAGCGGCCTTTGCAATGTCATATGCTTTGATAGTTGAATGACTTAGAATATTCGTAAGAGCTCTTTCCGCCAAAAAAATAAGTGGTTACGCTTCAACTATAAGGCGAAGTATGCAAGCCGATCGACGTACTGCCATCCGGCCAAGGAAAACAAAAAGTGAATCTAAAAGAACTAATTTCGGATGAGCGGACGTCGATTACGGGACAGGGAATCGATAACAGAGCCTATTCGCGGACCCTCCGGCACCTTCGAAGCTACAACTTCTGGGAGGGTGTCGACGATGCGCCACACCTCTGGGGGCACCAGCAAGCAGCTATCGCCACGGTCGTTGCCTATCTGCACGGGGACAAGCAGATACCGGAGCGGCCCGAGCACACAGAAGCTGCGCTCCTAAAGCTACCCACCGGCACAGGCAAGTCTGGCATCATTGCGATCCTTGCGCGGTGTCTGCCGGAGGTCCGCCGTGTTCTCGTATTGACGCCACGCACTGCGCTGACTGAGCAACTCCTGGCGGACATCCGTTACCGTTTCTGGTCTCACCTTGGGTATGAGGCAAACGGCTCGGCGCTCTTCACCGCGGAGGCCGACGTGTTCGGCACCACGCTTGACAACGTGTATGTCGAACAATTCTTGCCCAAGAATGTCGGCATGGTGGTGCAGCATCTGGGCGATCAGGCCACTGATCGCGCCATTCTCGTCGGCACGCATCAGGCGCTCGGCGACATCCGCAAGACGGCACAAGATCCTGATGATGGCGGTTCGGCAGTTGCAGCAGCTCTTTTAGCGCATATCCGGGACGAGTTTGATCTCGTGATCGTCGATGAAGGTCATTACGAGCCTGCTATCTCGTGGTCACGCGGCGTTCGAGAATTCAATCTGCCGACTCTTCTATTGAGCGCAACGCCTTACAGGAACGACTACAAGTCGTTTCGTGTGCGCGGACGTTATCTCTTCAACTTCCCTTACAGGCAGGCAGTTGACGGGCGTATTATCCGTCCCGCCGATATCATCGTGCCAGAAGGCGACGTCGGACCAGTTGTGCGGGAAGCTGCAATCCCACAGTTTGTCGGCATTCTGCACAAGGAATTGCTCGAGCGCCTGCGGGAGGCCGAACGCTGGTTTTTGAACGGCGTAACGCCAAAAGTCATGGTGCGCGGTGATGACCTTGAGACCCTCACGCTCTTACAGACCGAGATTAACCGCGTCTTCGAAACGCAAGCTGTCGTGATCCATGACCGCGCGAAGAAGACGCAGCAGAACCGGGACATGTTCACCAGCGTCGCGTCCGCTCTTCGGTCCCGCCCTGACGCGAAGTTCTGGATTCACCAGAACAAGCTCATGGAGGGGATTGACGATCCGTCATTCGTTGCCGTCGCCATCTTCGATCTCATGGGCAATGCACGACAACTCGTGCAGCAGATTGGACGTGCGACCAGATATTCGCGGGGTGAGGATGGTATACCCCAGGCAGGTTGGATTCTTTCCACTCCTGCCAATGCCGAGCGTATTCGGACTACTTGGGAGAGATACCAAGGCTACGAGGATTATGCGGCGCGGAACACCGCGCATATCGTCACGAACGAGGTTACGCTTCCGGACCGCCTGCTCGAATACATGGCCGAGTATCAATATATTGGCGGTGAATTTCGGGGGCGCTTCGAGTTCGAACAGCCACTCGCCGCAGGCGACATCCAGCTTCCCCGAACCGCCGCTGTTCTGAGAACTGCCGCACCGCTTCCCGACATCCGTGTGTTCGCCACGGTGATCGAAGAAGCAATCATGGACAAGGACCGGTTTAAGATTACGCCGATTGAAGGCATGCCGGATGGTTCGATCGGTTTTTCCTACTATGCGTGGCGAAACTCGCCGTACCTGATCGACCGGTTCTTTTCTGAATGGAAGCTTGGGGTTTTCCTTGCTGTCCAACAGGGTGAACTCGTTTTCATGCACGATACAGAAGGCCTTGTGGTGGATATGGACGGCCTAAGCCTCAAACGAGCGGGCAGGTCGGTCATGGAAAAGGCCTTCCCCGAGAGTGACGACAATCCGTCCCGACTTTCCCGCATGTCCTTCTCCTCTCTCGACATGTCCCAACATGCGATCCGGGCAATGGCTCTGCGGACTCGTTCTTTTGCAGATGCTTTTACCGATTTGCTTGATCCTTCGCTCGTTCCTGCAACTGCCGCCGGTTTTGTAAACGGGACCGCCCGGTATGTTGGCTTTAATCGCTCGCGCCTGCGCGATGCTTCGGAGCGCCATGTTTCGGTTGCAGACTATGTTACATGGACTACAGAAATCGCCGCCGAGCTGGCGGATGCCGATCGGGATCGAAGCCATGTCTTTAATCGATATGCTGCCTTGGTCGAAGATATCGATGACCAAGAAGCCCAGCCGGTTTCGATCCTGCTTGACCCATCGCTTGACGACATGCGCGACGACGAGGCCGGTGGTGCGGCCTGGGTTCTCCTTGAGGACATCGATTACTTTGATCTATGTGCCGAGGTGGATGGCGCAACAGGCGGATTCACGATCCAGATCGGCGACGAGGATGTGCCGTGTAGCGTCGAGTTCGTTTCGGAAACCCGCAAATACAGGGTTACCAGCCCAAGGCTGGATGAGCTTGCTCCCGCGCAGGAAGGAGAGGATAGGCGTCAGGCCTTGACGCTCATACAGCGGCTTAACAAAGGGCAGGCCTTCCGAATTCTCACACAGCGTGACAGCGTCGTGTATTCGGAGGGCAATTTCTACGAACCGAAGATGCAGTGGGTTCAGGACGGTGGCGTCAAACCGGTTCTCGAATATATCCACGCATCGCCCACGCTCGATGATGTCCTGACCGAGAAGGGCGACGATCAATACGCCGCAAATCGTGCAAATTGGTACAGGCAATCCATTTTCGGGCTTTTTTCGGTAACATGCGAAGGCCAGCGCGCTGCCAACGGGATCGCGGATGACAAACTTACCGCCGAAATTGAAGCCATACCGGTCTGGTTGTGTGATGACGATAGCCGTGAAGCCGCGGACTTCATAGGTTTTGATCCTGATAACAGGAAGATCGTGTTTGTTCACGCAAAGGTCGGCGATGTGGGGCGGGGCGGCACCGGATATCATGTCGGCGGACTACAGGATGTCGGTCGGCAAGCACTCGCAAGCCTCGGGTTTATCTCGCGCGGACAGCCATCCACGGTCTGGACGCCCGATCGATGGGAAACCGACGTACAGGCTAATCAAGTCAGGCTACATGGTCGTAGCCGCATCTTTCGGAATCCTAACGGTCTCACATCTGCTCAACTCAACGATCTGCTCCACGCGTCGTGTCGAAATCCGTCCTTTGATCGTGAAATCTGGATTGTCGGAGCGAAGATGGCGCGCAGGCAAGCGCTTGTGGAGGGCCTGAACCAAGAGCGTTGGCCGAACCGCCTGCGGCAGTTCCTGATGCATTGGGATGCCATGCAGACGGCCTGTGCCAGAGCAAACACGCGGCTGAAGTTCTATTGTTCCAATTAGGTGACTCAGCGAAACAAGTGTTGGATATTTTTATGAGCCGGCATTGAGACGGTTTGCAGCAAATATCGGCAACTCTGAAGGTTTTTCGATGTGGGCCGCGGCACGACATTGGCGGCCAAAGTGAAGCCGCACCTATCATACGCGGCGCCAGGCCCGAATGACTGGGTCGGGCACCGATCCGCCTCGGACTCTTTAGCCACAGGGTTGGTAATCTTTCAGCGAATTTCCAGATCACCAGCCGTTGTGCCAGCAGCCAGCGCGTCTACGAACCACTGCGGTTTACGCCCGCGACCAGACCAGGTGACGGCCGGGTTCTCAGGGTGCTGGTATTTTGGTGCGACTGGAGCGCGCTTGGTCTTGCTATCTGTCCCGACGAGTTCGGCCAGTGAATAGCCCAGATCCCGGGCGACAGCTTCTACCTTGGCGCGGGCTTCCGCCTTCTGCCGATCCTCGAATGTGGCAATCGCCTTGGCGACGTCCTTCTGCATTTTCTTCAGCTCGCCGAGCGACAGTGGCTCGAGATCGCAATCAGCCATTTGTGCGGTCCGTGTCCTGAATGTCCCGGTATCGATAGCCCGTCGATGCAGGGCGCCGCAACTCCCGGAAGGCTGGGGCATGGGTGGCAAAGGCTGGTGACCGTCGTTTTGCCGCCAGGCAGGTGCTGAACTTGGGGTCAGGCGGTCTCGATTGGCCGGGTGACGGGTTCTGGCATGGGCTCCCCGCGCATCTCTGTCTCCCGGGCCATCCCTTCGACTGACAATCCCCTAATCCCGTTCGGGCTCTCGCGCGCAACCCCGCGTCAGACCGGGCCGAGTTGGCCGCTATTGCGTCCTGCCCGCTCCACCCCGGTCCTTTGGGGGTTTCCGGTGTCCATGCTGTCCACCGTGCACGCGTCGCCCGACGGGCTTTTTCCGGGTCTTGTCGAAGGGACGGTCCCGAAGACAGGAAACACAGGAGCTTATCATGCAGAACATCGTCATCCTCGCCGGCAACATCGGTCAGAAACCCGAAACCCGCACCACC
>NZ_JBARVQ010000811.1:0-3901 GCF_049646345.1 Albidovulum sp.
CTCCCCGGCTTGACGGACCTTGATCGTGATTTCAGAGAACGGCTTCATGATCTTGCCGAACCGGCCACGGGCACGCGGACGGCCGCGCTTCATCACCAGGTTCTTGCCGACCCAGGCTTCGGCGACGACAAGCGCGTCGACGTCAAGACCGTGGTTGTTCTCGGCATTGGCAATGGCCGACTGCAGGCATTTGCGCACATCATCGGCGATCCGCTTTTTCGAGAAGGTCAGATCGGCAAGCGCCTTTTCGACCTTCTTGCCACGGATCATCGCGGCGACGAGATTCAGCTTCTGAGGGCTTGTGCGAAGCATCTTGGACTTGGCCATCGCTTCGTTATCGGCCACGCGGCGCGGATTCTTTTCCTTGCTCATGGCTTATTTCCTCTTGGCTTTTTTATCGGCGGCGTGACCGTAATAGGTCCGCGTCGGCGAGTATTCACCGAACTTCTGGCCGATCATCTCTTCGGTCACGTTGACCGGGATATGCTTCTGGCCGTTATAGACGCCAAAGGTGAGGCCGACAAATTGCGGCAGGATGGTGGAGCGGCGCGACCAGATCTTGATCACTTCCGACTTGCCCGAGGCTTGCGCCTTTTCCGCCTTCTTCAGAAGGTAGGAATCGACGAACGGGCCTTTCCATACAGAACGAGACATTGATTAACGCCCTTTCTTCGCGTGGCGCGAACGGACGATGTACTTGTCCGTCTTTTTGTTCGACCGGGTGCGGTTGCCCTTGGTGCCCTTGCCCCAAGGCGTAACCGGATGACGGCCGCCCGAGGTCCGGCCTTCACCACCACCATGCGGGTGATCGATCGGGTTCATCGCAACACCGCGAACGGTCGGGCGAACGCCCATATGCCGCTTGCGGCCGGCCTTGCCGAGGTTCTGGTTGGAGTGGTCCGAGTTCGAGACCGCACCGACCGTCGCCATGCATTCCTGACGCACCATGCGCAGTTCGCCCGAGGAAAGGCGGATCTGGGCGTAGCCACCGTCACGGCCGACGAACTGGGCATAGGTGCCCGCAGCGCGCGCGATCTGGCCGCCCTTGCCCGGCTTCATCTCGACGTTGTGGACGATCGTACCGATCGGCATGCCCGAAAACGGCATCGCGTTGCCGGGCTTCACGTCGGTCTTGGCACCGGCGACCACCTTGTCGCCAACGGCCAGACGCTGGGGGGCCAGGATATAGGCCTGTTCGCCATCCTCATACTTGACCAGCGCGATGAAGGCGGTGCGGTTCGGGTCGTATTCGATCCGTTCCACGGTCGCCGGAACGTCGAACTTGCGACGCTTGAAATCAACGATGCGGTAAAGGCGCTTTGCCCCACCACCTTTGTGCCATGCCGTAACACGCCCGGTATTGTTCCGGCCGCCCGTTTTGGTCAGACCCTCGGTGAGGGCCTTGACCGGGCGACCTTTCCAAAGCTCCGAACGGTCGATCAGTACCAGCCCACGCTGGCCCGGCGTCGTCGGCTTATACGACTTGAGTGCCATGCTTCTGTCTTCCGTAGCTTTGGACCTGTCGGTCCGTTGTGTGAAGGGCCCCGAAGGTCCCCGGTTGGAAAAACAAGCGGCCCCGGTGACCGGGGCCGCAAGATTCGGCGCCTTCTATCAGAGCCCCGAAGAGACGTCGATAGTGTTGCCCTCTTCGAGGGTGACATAGGCTTTCTTCACGTCGCTGCGACGGCCGAGCTGGCCGCGGAAGCGCTTGGTCTTGCCTTTGGTGATGGTGGTGTTCACCGCCTTCACCTTCACGCCAAAGACCGCCTCGACCGCTTCCTTGATCTGCGGTTTGGTCGCGGTATTCGCCACCTGGAAGACAACCGCGCCGGCCTCGGAGGCCATGGTCGCCTTTTCGGTAATGATCGGCTTGACGATCACGTCGTAATGTTCCGGTTTCACGCTCATTTCAGACGAGCCTCCAGAGCTTCGACACCCGCTTTGGTGAGAACGAGCGTCTCACGCTTGAGGATGTCATAGACATTTGCGCCCATCGAAGGCAGCACATCGATGCCCTGGATGTTCGCGACGGCACGGGCGAAGTTCTCATTCACATCGGAACCGTCGATGATCAGGACTTTCTTCCAGCCGAGTTCCTTCGCCGTTTTAGCGAGGGCCGCGGTCTTGGCGTCCTTCATGTCGAGGCTGTCGATGATGATGAGCTGACCGGCACCGGCTTTGGCCGACAGCGCGTGCTTCAGACCGAGCGCCCGGAACTTCTTCGGGAGGTCATGGGCGTGGCTGCGCGGGGTCGGGCCCTTATAGGTCCCACCGTGACGGAAGGTCGGCGCCTTGCGGGAACCGTGGCGTGCGCCGCCGGTGCCCTTCTGGCGATAGATCTTCTTGGTCGAGTAGGACACATCGGACTTGCCCAGCACCGAATGCGTACCGGCCTGTGCCTTGGCACGCTGCCAGCGCACGACGCGGTGCAGGATATCGGCGCGCGGCTCCAGCCCGAAGATCTCGTCGGAGAGATCGATCGAGCCTGCCTTCTTGGCGTCGAGCTTGATCACATCGAGTTTCATTCTTTCTCTCCTTCGGGCGCGTCACCGGCATCACCGGCATCGGCTTCACCTTCAGCAGCAGCGGCCAGAGCGGCCTCTTGTGCGGCGGCTTCAGCTTCGGCAGCGGCCAGACGTGCGGCTTCTTCCTCGGCGGCGGCGGCAGCAGCAGCTTCCTCAGCGGCCTTCTTGGCAGCCTCGGCCTGCGAACGCAGAGCGGCGGGCAGAATGACGTTGTCCGGCAGCGGCTTTTTCACCGCGTCCTTGATCGTCACCCAACCACCCTTGGAGCCGGGAACCGAACCCTTGACCATGATCAGGCCACGGTCGCTGGCGGTGCGCACGACCTGCAGGTTCTGCGTGGTCACGCGGACAGCACCAAGGTGACCGGCCATCTTCTTGCCTTTGAAGACCTTGCCGGGATCCTGACACTGACCCGTCGAACCATGCGAACGATGCGAGATCGACACGCCGTGCGAGGCGCGCAGACCGCCGAAGTTGTGACGCTTCATCGCACCGGCGAAACCCTTACCGATCGAGGTGCCCGCGATATCCACGAACTGGCCTTCGAAGTAATGATCGGCGGTGATTTCCTCGCCCACGCCGATCAGATTGTCGGCGGAAACCCGGAATTCCGCGATCTTGCGCTTCGGTGCCACATTCGCCTTGGCGAAGTGGCCGCGCATGGCGGCGGTGGTCCGCTTGGCCTTGGCGGTGCCGGCACCGAGCTGAACGGCCGAATAGCCATCCTTCTCGGCCGTGCGCTGCGCCACGACCTGCAGGTTGTCCAGTTGCAGAACAGTCACCGGAACCTGCCGGCCGTCCTCAAGAAAGAGCCGGGTCATGCCCAGCTTCTTCGCGATCACTCCAGAGCGCAACATGTCTGTGCCCTCCTCAGTTCAGCTTGATTTCGACGTCGACACCGGCGGCGAGGTCGAGCTTCATCAGCGCGTCCACGGTCTGCGGGGTCGGATCGACGATGTCGAGAAGACGCTTATGCGTGCGGATTTCCCACTGGTCGCGCGACTTCTTGTCGATGTGCGGACCACGGAGAACCGTGAATTTCTCGATTTTGTTCGGCAGCGGGATCGGGCCGCGGACCTGTGCACCAGTGCGCTTGGCCGTGTTCACGATTTCCTGCGTGCTGGCGTCCAGCACACGGTAATCGAAGGCCTTCAGCCTGATGCGGATATTTTGACCAGTCATTTCATTGCCTCTTGCGGGGCTGCAAAGTTGAGAGGCAGACCGGGCCTCGCGCCCGGCCTGCATCGAACCGTCTTCTTACTTGATGATTTTGGAGACGACGCCGGCGCCGACGGTGCGGCCGCCTTCGCGGATGGCGAAGCGCAGTTTCTCTTCCATCGCGATGGGCGCAATCAGTTCGACTTCGAACTTCAGGT
>NZ_JBARVQ010000812.1:0-3992 GCF_049646345.1 Albidovulum sp.
CAAAAATCCCATGTCGATCACTCCAAATGCCCCCAGCTGGTTCAAGCCGGGGCAAGGTTGCACATGGGTCAATTCTCAGTGACAATTTTAGCCTTTGCCGGGTCAATTCTCAGTGGCAATCAACAGCCGTAGTGTTTGGCGCACCCGAGGCAGTGTTGCTGGATCTGCCACAACTGACCGAGGATCAGCCTGCGCATCGGCCGCTCATCGCTGGCCATGCCGTTCCCTGGCCGGGGGAGATGGCGGTGTTTCGCAGCCCGTCGTCCGACGAGTTCGAATTGCTGACGACATTTGGCAGCCGTGCCCGGATCGGCGCTCTAATCTCGGATTTCTATGCTGGTCCCACATCACGGTTCGATCTCGGCAATTCGCTGCAGATCGATCTGCTGATGGGCACACTGGAAAGCATCACCGACCTGACCCTGTTCGGTGGGGCCAATGTGCTGGCCATCGAGAGCGCGCCCGGCACTTGGGAAATCGTGCAGGCGAGCGCAGCCGAGTTGATCGCGCCGGGCCGTTATAGGCTGTCGCGGCTCCTGCGAGGACAGCGCGGCACGGAAGCGGCTATGGCCAATCCGGCTCCTGCAGGCGCACGGGTCGTAGTTCTCGACGAAGCTCTGGCATCACTACCAATCGCCGAGGCCGATCTCGGGCTTCCCTGGAACTGGCGCGTCGGTCCCGCAAGCCGGTCTGTCAGCGACGAGACCTATGTCGCCGCCTCCTTCACACCGGTTGGCGTGGGTCTGCGGCCGTTCTCCGTCGCCCATGTCCAGCAGCCGTGGCGTCGCCCCCGCACGCCCGGTGATCTGACCATCCGCTGGACGCGCCGGTCCCGAGCGCTTTCTGCCGACAGCTGGGGCGCAGTTGAGGTGCCTCTAATCGAGGAACTGGAAGCCTACGAGGTCGAGATCCTCGATGGCAGCACGGTGAAGCGGGTGCTGAGTGCGCCCACAACAAGCGCGATCTACACGGCCGCCCAGCAAACCACCGATTGGGGCGCGCCGTTCGGGCCCGGCGACACGCTGACAGTCCGCATCTCCCAGCTCTCCGCCCTGATCGGGCGGGGTGCGGCCAAAACCGTCACGCTCACATTCTGAAGGCCATCTCATGTCCGATGCCACGACCAAACTGCTGCTGCCCTACATTCTGGCGGCGCAGGCCCAGAAGCATGTCACCCACAACGAGTCATTGCGGCTCCTCGACGGGCTCGTGCAGCTCTCCGTTCTCGACCGCGACCTGACCGCGCCGCCCGACAGCCCTGCCGATGGCGACCGCCATATCGTGGCGAGCGGCGGGACCAGTGACTGGACGGGGTGGGACCTGAACGTGGCGCTGTTCACGGATGGGACCTGGCTGCGCCTGCCGCCCCGGGCGGGCTGGCGTGCATGGGTTGAGAACGAGGGGCTGCTGCTGGTCTACGATGGCGCGGGTTGGATTGGCACCACGCCGGCAGATCTGCAGAACCTCGCACTGCTTGGGCTGGGGACCACCGCCGACGCCGCCAACCCATTTTCGGCCAAGCTGAACGCTGCGCTCTGGACCGCGAAGACTGTGGCAGAAGGCGGGACCGGCGATCTTTTCTACACCATGAATAAGGAGGCTGCGGGCGACGACCTCGGTCTGACTTTTCAGACCAACTTCGTGACAAAGGCACTGGTGGGACTGTTCGGGTCCGACAGGTTCCGGGTCGCGGTCTCGGCCGATGGCAGCACCTTCTTCGACGGTCTGAGCGTCGACAACGCCAATGGCATCATCGACCAGCCGCAGCTGCCCCGCTTCAAGGCCTACACCAACTACGACAACTATGTGGGCGTCGGGACCTGGACGAAGATCGGCCTGAACAACACCGACTACAATGACCAGGGGGCCTTCGACGTGGCGAACAACCACTTCGTGGCGCCCGTCGACGGTACCTACCTCTTCGGCGCGACGCTGCTTTACAAGATCAACGCCAGCGCCACGGCCCGCATGCGCGGGCGGCTTGTCCTGAACGGCACAACCGAAATCCGCGGCTCCCTCGGCGAAATCTCCGCCACCCACCTCTCGCTTGCCACCGCGATCTGGCTGCAGACCATGGTGCCGCTGAACGCAAGCGATACCGTCGAGCTGCAGGGGTATTTCCGAGTCGCGGACGGCTACTTCGCCGCCGACCACACGTCCTTCTGGGGCTGCAAGGTCGGTTGAGCGGCGGGAGGAGGATTCGATGACACCACCCCGATCTGATCAGGGCTTTGTCCGCATGCCCGATGCCGAGTTTGAGGCAATGTTGGCACGCGCTGCAGAGAAAGGCGCCAAGCGCGCGCTCGCCGATGTCGGCCTCGATGGAGAAGAGGCGGCACTCGACAACCGCGACCTGCGATCCTTGCTCGACTGCATCCGGCTGGTACGCCGCACCGCGATGCAGACGGCCGTCCGCATGATCACCACAGGCGTGATGCTGGCTCTGCTGGCCGGGATCGCGATCAAACTCAAGATATTTGGCGGCGGCCCGTAGCCGTTCACCATTCCCATTCATCCGCCCAACCGACCCGCCCTTGTGGCGGGTTTTTCGTTTCTGGAGGACACTATGACCACGACCTTTTACGACCATTGGCGCGACGCGCCGGAAAGCGACTGGCGCTGGCCCAACTTCTCACCCGCCGAAATCGCCTGCCGCGGCACCGGCAAGTTGCTGATCAACGAACCTGCACTGGACAAGCTGCAGGCGTTGCGGGACCGGCTGGGCAAGCCGCTGATCGTCCGCTCGGCGTATCGAAGCCCGGAGCATAACCGCGCCGTTGGAGGCGCGACGCGTTCCAAGCACATGGACGGCGCGGCCTTCGACATCGCCATGTCAAACCATGACCCGGTGACGTTCGAGGCGGCGGCGCGGGCAGTCGGCTTTCTTGGGTTCGGGTTCTATCCGCGCTCGGGGTTCATGCATGTCGATCTTGGCCCGGTGCGGCAGTGGGGTGAGCGCTTCCCGGTCCGCGCGACAGCCTTTGCTGAGGAAACTCAGCCAGCGCGCGAGGTATTGGCTCAGAGCCGCACTATGAAGGGCGGCGGGGCTGCTGGTGTTGCGACGCTAGGAGCGGCAGGTGTCGAGGTCGCGCAGAATGTCCTGGCTGACACGCAGGCCGCCGTACTGCCGCTGGTGCCCTACCTCGACACACTCCGATGGGTGTTCATCGCCGTGGCGCTCGGAGGGATCGCGGTCGCCATCTATGCCCGGCTTGATGATTGGAAACGGGGGAAGAGATGATCGCGACCATTTTCGGCGGGATCGCCGCCAGCCCATCGGCGCGGGCCGCTTTGCGCTATGGAGCTATGGCTGTCGCCATCGTCCTGTTTCTGCTTTCGATCCGCCGTTCTGGCGAGCACGTCGGGCGGATTGCTGAACGTCTCGAAACCACGGAGAAGGCCAATGAAATCCAACGCCGGATGCTGCAGGCTGCGGCTCGCCGTCCTCGTGATCGGGGCGAGTTGGTTGACCGGCTGCGCGACGGAGGGTTTTGAAGCGAACGGCTTGGCAGCATGTCCGCCGGTGGTGGAATACAGCAGGGAGCTCGAGGCGCAGGCGGCCGAGGAGTTAGCGCTGCTGCCTGATGGATCGACCCTCGTCGAGATGATGGGGGATTACGCTGTCATGCGGGAGCAGGCGCGGGTGTGCAGTTGGTCGGCACCTTAAGTGCAAAAGAACACGTTCAAATAGTGCTTCCTTGCCAGCTTGTAAGCTTTCTGCAAGGCGATCAAGGCATTAGCGCTGACGCGCTTGACCTCAAACTTTGTGATGGGACTGCTGATCGCGAACGCGTGAATTTCTTATTTTGGTGGCCCGGTAGCACCGACTTCGCTCGGACCCGCCTCCCAATCCGCATAGCTTGATCTGGACCTGTCGCGGTTTGATGCCGCTCCTTTGATAGCATTTACTGCAACAAAGGAGACTGACTATGGGACTGAAACGGACGGACGAATTCCGCCAAGATGCGGTGCGTATCGCACTGACCAGTGGA
>NZ_JBARVQ010000813.1:0-3692 GCF_049646345.1 Albidovulum sp.
CGGACCGCGCCTTGGCCACGGCAAGGTTCAGCGCGTCCCGCTCGGAAACCAGCGCATCCCGTTCTGTTGTCAGGGCCTCGGCCTCACCGCGCGCCGTGTCGCGTTCGGACAGGAGCGAGGCCACCTGCGCCTCGAACGAGGTGATCTGTGCCGCAGCCTCAGAGAGTTGCACATCGCGATCTTCGACCTGCCGCGTCAGGGTCGCAATCAAAGTCGATTGCCGATCAGCCGCGGCCCGCGCGGTGTCGAGATCGGTGGACAGCCCGGCGACCTCACCCTCCAGCGCGGCGGCCCGTTCGCGTTCCAGACCCAGAGCGTCGGCGAGCCCCGCAACCTGATCGGCCAGATCCGCCAGTTCGTCATCCTGATTGTCGATGGTTTCGCGCAAGGTGAACTGCACGATCATGAAGATGGTCAGCACGAACATCAGCACCATCAGAAGCGCGGTCATCGCGTCAACGAAACCCGGCCAGATATTGCCCGAAAACCGCTGTCCGCCGCGCCCCTTGCTCAGCGCCATGGCCTAGCCCCCCCGGGCGTCGGTCCGCCCAAGCGCGCGAACGGCCCGGGTCAGCTCGGCCAGATCGCCGCGAAGGTCGGCCATGCTTTCCTGCCGTCCCGCCGCGACCTCTTCCAGCAGACGCAAAAGCTGCACGTCAATGGACCGCAGCCGCATCCGGCTTTCAGCCTCACCGCGACCGGCTGCGGCGGGGGTGCCGACGCCTTCGTCTTCTGCCGCCTTTTCGATGATCCGGATCAGGCGTTCCTGCCCCTCGGCAATATGGGTCAGCACGCCAACCGTTCCAATTTCGGATTCAAGCTGACGGGTCAGCCCCTCGACCGAAGTCGCCAGCTCCTCAAGCCGGTCATTCACCGCGCTGCGGCCCGCATCGGACTGGCGCAGGATCTCCTGCAGTGTCTCGACCTGATCGGCCATGTGGTCAAGCACGCCGGACACCGTTTCCTGATCGATGCCGCCATCGGTATCACCGCCCGAGAACGAGAGCCGCGTGAATGAGGTCAGCCATTCCTCCAGCTCACGGTAAAAGCGGTTCTGACCATGCCCGGCGAAAAGCTCCAGCAGCCCGACGACAAGCGACCCGGCAAGGCCAAGCAGGGAGGAGGAGAATGCCGTCCCCATGCCGCCCAGCTGCTTTTCAAGCCCGCCCATGAGCTTATCGAAAACCTCAAGCCCGCTCTCGCCCTCCTGCGGGGCCAGTGCGCGGATCGTATCGACGACCGCCGGAACCGTGATCGCGAGCCCATAAAAGGTGCCGAGCAGACCAAGGAAAATCAGAAGGCTGGTCAGATACCGCGTGATGTCGCGCGCCTCATCGATCCGGGTCGCGACGGAATCCTGGATTGAGCGCGCAGAACCAGACGAGATGTGACCGCCGCGTGGCCCACGGGACCGCAGAAGCGCCGCCAGCGGCGCCAGCATGCTTGGCGGTATCGTAACCTCATGCCCCGTCCGATGGGCCGCAAAGCCTTCGATCCAGCTGACCGAGCGGACAAGCTGCCCGACCTGCCAGAAACAGGTCAGAACCCCCAGAAAGAAGACGGCCAGGATCAGCCCGTTCAGCCATGGATTGGCAATGAAGATCGAAAAGATCGGCCCATAGGCAACATAGGCCCCCACGCCGATAAGCACGCAGACAAGCAGCATCAGTGCGATCTGACGCACCGGCTGGGAAAAGAACAACTCGGCCTCTCGCTCGGGTTTGTCCATCTGGATCGCCACCCTTGTCCCTTCGTTTTTCCGGACAATAGGCGGCGATGGGGCCGCTAACAAGCCGTAAGCGCGGCGATTAAGTGGCAGGCATCAATGTCCGGACCCGTGTGGCAAGCCAGTCAAGGTCGGGATCGGCGATGCCCAGCTCGTGCAGATGCTCGGCGGTGTTCCACAAGTATTCGGTGTTCGGGCCGCGCCCCCCCACCGCCGTCGCGATGATGCCCGCCTGTTCCTCCAGGGCCAGCCCACCGCAATACTGCACGTGATTGGGGTCGATGACATAGGTCACGGCGTCCAGAACCCGGCCATCCGTCAGCGCGATGGGCAGGGTCCGTTCCAGATAGGCCGAGGAAATCAGCTCACGCTCGCGCAGATAAGCAAGCGTGGCGGCACTGTTCTCGGCACTGACGGAATAGGCGACGCCGTTGCACGCGGCCCCGTCGAGCGCGTCGAGCGCCAGAACCAGTCCGGGCGTCTCGCTCGTGCCGCGATGGTGGATCGAACGCATGCAAAATGACCGGTGCCAGCCGTCAAGCCGCGCCAGAACCCGGTCGGAAAAGGCGAAACCCGGCTCCCACATCAGCGAACCATAGCCGAAGACCCACATAGAATTCATCACCGCGCCCCACTGGTTCTTGCCGTATGCCCCCTGTAAACAGCATCGACCTGCGGGAGAAAAGACCAATGCGCGCGGTAATCTGGCTGACAGCGGTATTCGCGATCTTTTATGGCGGCTACTGGGCCGTGAGTTCGCGCGCCGTGCTGGAAGGGACCGAGGCGGCGCTGGCCGATCTGCGCGCGGCGGGGCTGGCCGATTACGGCGCGGTGACGCTGGAAGGGTTCCCGTCGCGGTTCGACCTGAACATGGAGCGGCCCGAACTTGTCAGTGCGGATGGTTCCGTGCGCTGGTCGGCGCCCTCGGTTCAGGTCCATGCCCTGTCATATCGGCCGCATCATATCATCGCGGTTCTGCCCGGCGACCAGAGCGTGCGTCTGGGCCAGGAAAACATCACCATCAAATCCGACGACCTGCGCGCCAGCGCGGTCTTCGGGATCGACCCCGACCTGCCGCTGAGACGCGCGCAGTCGGTCGGGACTGGCCTAGCCCTGACATCCGATCGCGGCTGGGGGGCTGCCGCGCGCGAGGCGCGGTTCGCCACCCGCGAAGGTGCAACGGCGACCGAACAGGAAATTGGCGCGGAAATCTTCGATCTGGCCCTGTCAGGAACCCCGGCGGATCTGCTGACGAAAGCCGGATTGCCGACCGGTGGCGGTCACCTGCGGCTTGATGCCATGCTTGAGCTTGATCATCCGCTGAACCGTCACGTCCCGGCCGAGCCGGTGCGGCTAACCGGCGCTGATATCCGTTCGGCGGAACTGAGCTGGGGAACGGTGCGGCTGGGGGCCTCGGGCCAGATCGGGATTACTGCCACGGGCCAGCCCGAAGGTCGGCTCGACCTCACCATCCGCGACTGGCGCGCGGCATTGCCGCTTGTGACAGCACTCGGCCTGATCCAGCCCGAAACCGCGCCGACGGTGGAAAAGGCCCTGAACGGGCTCGCGCTGCTCAGTGGCGGTCAGGAGCTGACGCTGCCCCTCGTCTTTGCCGATGGCCGGATGAGCCTTGGCCCGATCCCCCTCGGTCCAGCCCCACGCTTGTGACAAGCGCCTCCCCTCCCCCTCCGTGGGGAGGGGATGGGGGTGGGGGGCGCCGCAGGAGATACCCGCGCCGCGATTAGCGGCAATAGGGCCCGCGCCCGCGTGCCGTATCCAGATGAAAGTGGTCGCTATGATGACGGTCCGATCCCGGCCCCAGCACCGTATTGAACGGGCCACAAGCCGCCTTGCGCATCCGGGCCAGCGGCTTGCCGTAGCTCTTCGAACCCCATCCCTTCAGCACCGTGACACGCGTTCCATTGGCCAGCAGGATGGCCGAGATGTCGATGGCCCGCCCCTTGCC
>NZ_JBARVQ010000814.1:0-6109 GCF_049646345.1 Albidovulum sp.
CACGTTCACGAAGTGCCATAGGATGTGGTTTGCCCATCACTGACCCCCATATCTGCCATACAGACAGGGAATCACAGATCAAGCATCGGGGGAATCCTGAATCTCGAAAACCGCAACACGCTCTAAAACCCACCTTACGTTTTCACCGCCCCATTTTGGCGAACGCCCGGTCATAGGCCGACAGAAGATGCGGCACCGAATGGGCCCAGCTCAGGTTGGCCTCGATCCGTGCCCGGCCGATCTGCCCCATCTTCTCGCGCGCCTCGGGATCGTCCATCAACTGGGCAATCTTTTCGGCGAAGTCCTTGGGGTCATTCGGTTTGGCGTAAAGCGAGGCCTCGGCTGCCGAGGCGCGTCCCTCTTTCAACTCATACTGCACGATGGGTTTGCCGAGCGTCATGTATTCCATGATCTTGTTCATAGTCGACAGATCGTTCATCGGCGTCACCCGGTCGGGATTCACGCAGATATCGGCGGTATTGAGCATGTCGAGCAGCAGATCATCCGGCGCGCGGCCGGTGAAGGTGAAATAGCTCTCCAACCCCTTCGCCCGCACGTCTTCCTGCACCTCGTCCAGCGCAGGCCCGCCGCCAACGATGCCGAAATGCACATCCGTACGGCCCATCGGGCCGGTCAGGTGCTGCGCGGTCTCGACCAGCAGATCCAATCCCTCCTGCTGGCCGATGACACCAACATAGCCGATCAGGAATTGCGCGCCCTTCCTCAGGTCAGCCTTCGGCGGCCGGACCTCAAGCTTTTCGATCTTGGGGCCGGAGCGGACGACAAAGACATCCTCGGCCGCCATGCCGCCACGACGCCGGGCAATCTCGGCATAACTTTCGTTGGTCGCGATCGAGACGATGGCGGTCTTGAAGGTCAGCCATTCAAAGAACACCATCGCGCGCCAGAGAATGCCGCGCTTGCCGAACTTCACTTCGTAGAGTTCAGGGCAGATATCGTGGTGGTCGAAAAGGTAACGCACACCGAACAGGCGCATCACCCAGGCGACGAGGAAGATCAGGTCGGGCGGGTTGCAGCCATGCAGCACGTCAATGCCACGCTCGCGCTTCACCTTCAGGGCAAGGCGCAGTTCGTTCCAAAGCGCCGAGCCGTATTCGCGCAGATAACCAACGGCCGAATTACCCTCGGGCGGCAGCTTGTGGCGATAGACGTGGACGCCGTCGAGGAACTCGTATTCCGCCTCGAACCCCCTGCCCGTGGGCGAGATGACCGAAACCGTATAACCCTCGGCCGCAAGCGTCGTCGCCTCGGCCCAGACGCGGCGGTCGAAGGGGACGGGCAGGTTTTCAACGACGATGAGGACGCGGCGGCCCGCGCCCTTACCAGTTGATGCCACGATACCGCTCCCCCAGTTCCGCGCCGAGACCCGAAATTCGGGCAAGGTCGAGTACCTTCTGATCCGCACGCACCTTTGCCCCGATGAACTTGAACTCGGGCGCGGGGTTGCCGACGATCACCAGATCGCCATGGCCAAGGACGGTGTCGAGGTCATCTGACAGGATCTCGGCAATATGCGGAATGGCCCCTTCGATATAGGCGCGGTTGGCCCCCAGAAGCCGCGACAGATGCACGTTGCGGTCATAAATCTTCAGGTTGAAACCCTTGCCGATCAGCCGTTCAACCAAAGTCACCAAGGGGCTTTCACGCAGATCGTCGGTGCCCGCTTTAAAGCTGATCCCCATGAAGGAAATGTTGCGCAGACCATAGTCCGCGACCATCTCGATCGCGCGTTCGACCTGTTCGGCATTGGTGGACAGAACCGAGTTCAGAAGCGGCAGATCAAGGTCCAGATCGCGGCCCTTGAAGGTCAGGGCGCGCACATCCTTGGGCAGGCACGACCCGCCAAAAGCGAAACCCGGCTTCATGTAATAGGGCGAGATGTTCAGCTTGGTGTCCTGACAGAAGATGTCCATCACATCCCAGCTGTCGACACCCACGGCCTGAGCGATATTGCCGATTTCGTTCGCGAAAGACACCTTGACCGCGTGCCAGGCATTGTCGGCGTATTTCACCATTTCGCCGATTTCCAGCTTGGTCGCGATCTTAGGTCCCGGCAGGTCGGCGTAAAGCGACAGAACCGCCTGTGCCGTGTCCGGATCGTCGGACCCAACAACGGTCTTCGGCGGGTTGTCGTAGTCGTAGACGGCCGTAGATTCGCGCAGAAATTCGGGGTTGTTCGCGACTTTCAGGTGCTTCGCCCCGTCGCCCGCCGCCCCTGTCAGCGCCGGAATGACCACGCCCCGCATCGTGCCGGGAAGGATGGTGGAGCGGATCACGACAAGATGGTCTCGGCCCTTGGCCCCCACCGCTGCGCCGATCTCTTCACAGACCCGCTCCACCGCGCCGGTCTCAAGCGATCCGTTCTTGCGCGACGGCGTTCCGACGCAAACGAGGCTGAGATCAGCGAAGGCGACGGCCTCGGCGGCGGACGTCGTGGCGCGCAGGGCCCCGGTCTTCACCGCCTCGGCGACCATTTCGCCCACATTCTTTTCGATAATCGGCGGCTGGCCGCCATTGACCAGGTCGACCTTCGTCGGCTGAGGGTCGACACCGATCACCTGATGTCCGTCCCGTGCCAGGCAAGCCGCCGAGACGATGCCCACATAACCAAGTCCAAAAACTGCAATCTTCACAAAGGGCCTCGTGTTCGCTTCGGCTTCAATTTCCGTTTCCGGGCGGAATACCCGGATGAACGTTCACGGGTCATCCGACGATCCGGATGCCGCACAATCACGGGCTTGTCTTAGCCGAGCGTCCCTCGCTTGGCAAAAGCAAAAGGGAAAGCGCTACTGACCGTTTCGGGACAAGGACAATCCCGGCTAGTCCGCAAGATCGTATTCGACCAACAGCGTTTTTTGAAATGGCAGGAAGTTGTCGTCCGCAATCAGGGTGACGACGGTGCGGCCATCCTTGTCCGGCCAGAGGCTGATCCCCTCCATATTGCCGAGCGCACCCTGCGCGGTTTCCAGAAGCGTCTCGCCGGGGCCAAATCCACCGTCGTCCAAAGTGAACCGTCGGATGCGCGTGGCGAACCGCGCCGTGAGGGTTACCCGGCGTTCAAGAAGATAGAACCTGCCATCGGGCCCGATGGTTGAATCCGTTGCGGCGTATCCGTCCGGAGCGGGGATCGACGGCCCCGCCTGCCAATCGTGATCGCGACCGAGAATTGTCCTGTACCGGCCGTCATGCGCCTCTTCCAGAACGGCCATAAGTCGGCCATCCGGCAACATGATGAGCCCTTCGAAAGCTTCATTGCCCCAATGCTTTTTGAACCGGTCCCAGCGATGCAGCGGCCGGGGCATCATGTCGGGAGGGTGAAACGCGGCAATGCGGGTGTAGCCTTCGAAGGCGACGTAGGCGGTGCCGTCCGCCGTCACGGCCAGTGCCTCGGCATCCGATTTGAAGTCGTTGACCGGGTCGCCTTGATTGTCACGAAACCGGTCGCGCCATTCGGTTGTCACACCGCGCAGCCGCCCGTCTGCATCGCGGGAAAGTCGCGCCCGGACCAGCCAACCCCCATCGCTGACCGCCAAAAGGGACGCGCCGTCCGGTGCCATCGCAAGGCCCGAAAACCCGCCGAACCCTTCATAGCTCTCAGCCCAGGAATACCCCCCGCGCGACACCAGTTCTGCCGCCGGGGCCTTGGGCGCATTTCCGATCAGAAAGATGATTGCCCAAAGACAGGAAAGTCCGGTTCTTGTCATCGGGTCGAACGTCCCCATTGGTTGGCCTTTGCGGTAAAGCTATCAACCGCCGATGCGGGCGGCCAGCATCGTTTTGGAAGTGTCGTCACTTCATAAAATGCGGCCACATTGACCCGGAACTGGAAACATCATGGCCCGACTCACTCTGGCGATTGACGCTGTCGCCCTCTGGTTTACCTTGCCCGTGGCTTCGGCCCACAGCGCAATAAAGAGGGCATCCGGAATGAGTGGCGGCACAGCAGAAAAGAAAAAGACAACACGGCTGCAAAGGCTTCTCCGTCTTGTCCGCGCGATGTTCGATCCGCGGGCCTATGCGCATGCGCTGAAGATCGTAAACTATTTCAACTACACCCATGTTGCCGAACTGAGGCACGCGACCCGCACAGGTGAACAGCGCATCAGCCCGATGGCCAGCTTTGCCAATGGGCGCAACATCGTGCTGGGCAACCGGGTCAATATCGGCGCGCATACCAGCATCTGGGCCGGTCCGGGCACCGCACGGATCGTGTTGGGTGATGATGTGCTGATCGGTCCGTCGGTCATGATCACGGCCGCAACCTATCGCTACAACGATGGCGGGCCGGTCAGCGAACAGACGATGGATGAGGCCGACATCATCATCGGCCGCGATGTCTGGCTGGGTTACGGTGCCGTGGTTCTGGCAGGTGTGACGATCGGTGACGGGGCCATCATCGGCGCGGGATCTGTGGTGAAAAGGGACGTGCCCGCCTTTGCCATCGTCGCCGGAAACCCCGCGAAGGTTGTGGGCGAACGGCGGCGACCCGATCAGGGCGGTGGTTCTTAAGCCTTTCGGTCCCGGAAACGTCGCACCAGATAACCGCGCAGATTTTTCATCAGACCCAATGAGACAAGGCCACAAAGCACAACCGGCCAGAGCGACCAATGCAGCAACTGCGCTGCAAAATCTGGCTGGGGCGGATAGGTCCAGTTGCTGAACAATGCGGCGGCGCAGGTCAGGAACACCATACCCGACGGAACCAGCAGGGGGCTCAGGCTGAGGCCTGCGCGACGCGCAGCCAGATAAAGCGCGAAAAGGTAGCCAAGAAGTTCAGCCACCAGCGCGATGTAGATGACGGACATGAGGCTACCAGTCTGGATCAACGCGATCCATGACAGGGGCAAAGACGCGACCCGGAAGGCGTTCGATGCCGCCGCATTGCCCGACCGTTTCTTGGACAGGGCTACGGTGGCGCTGCCGGACTTGGCCACCCTGATTGCGTGAACCACGGAAATCGGCACCAGAATTTCAAGAAGCGGCAGGTACTTCTCCCCCAGAAGCAGATAGACCAGCGGCCCGCCCAGAAGCATCACGCCCAGCATCAGCAACAAGCCGATTGCCAGGCCGGCCTCAATCGCGGCGACACCAAGCCAGCGGAACGAATCCGGTTTGTCACGCGCGCCCGAAAGGCTGGGCAGGAACAGCGACTGGCAGGCCCCGGCCAGAACCAGTGTCGGCGTCAGCGTCAGCGTCACCGCCATGGAAAACATGGCAAGCTGGCTCATCCCCAGTTCACGCCCGACGATCAGCCTTTCTCCGTTGAAGACACCAAACAGCAGCATCCCGTTCAGGAGTAGCGGCCAGCCAAACACGGTCGCCCGTTTCATGATCGAATAATCGAGGGTCAGACCATAGCGCCGCTCGGCCGTCAGATGCGACAGGCCCACCATCGACGCCGCCTGCACCAGCAAGGACACCAGCATGATCCGGTAGTCGTGGTAGATCAGCGCCAGCGGCCAGAGCGCGAGCACGGAAATAAGCGGCGGTATAGATTGGACGATTATCGACGGACGAAAATTCAAATGCCGCTTCAGCCGATGCATATCGTAATGCTGAAACCCGTTCATCAGCGGTATGATCGCAATGATCTGAAAGGCCCAGGCGATGTTCCCGATCCCCAGAAAGTCAGCATAGGGGCGGGCGATCAGGAAAAGGACAAGGCTGGAGAACATGCCGCGGATCAGCTGAAAGCCCTGAAGCGCGCGCTGCATATGCGGATCGTCGCCATCCTTGTCGACGACGATCATCTGGTTTAGCCCCAGATAGGACAGCATCTCGACCAGCGACATGGAAATCGCGAAAGTCGCCGCGATCCCGTAATGTTCAGGGCTGATCAGTCGGGCGACAATCAGATTGCGCGCCAGCAAAAGTGCCGAGCCGAAGGCGTTGCCCGAAACGAGCATGAGTGCTTTCTTCAGCATGGTGCGCTTGTCAGTCCCTCAGCATACCCGGTTGTTGTCCGCTCTATCGAAGCGAACCGCAAGTCTTGATATCCCTAACATGGCGCTGGTCCGGCGGAACCTTCGCCTATTCTTCCTCGATCTTGCCGCGCAGGGCCTTGACCTGACCGCGCGCCGTCTTGGCC
>NZ_JBARVQ010000815.1:0-2244 GCF_049646345.1 Albidovulum sp.
GGGCAGACCGGACCGCAGGCGGCTCGGTTTCTGGCCTCAAGTGCTGTGCGCACGTCTTCAGGCGCCCAGGATCCGGCGCCGACCCGTTCCAGCGTGCCGACGATAGAACGGACCTGATTGTGCAGGAAGCTGCGGGCCCTGAGGACAAACCGGTATTCGCACCCCTGCGGGATGTCATGTTCGGTGATCGTGATCTCATCCAGCGTCTTCACCGGGCTTTGTGCCTGACACATGGTCGAGCGGAAGGTGGTGAAATCGTGGTGGCCGACGAGGTGGGCGGCCCCTTTCCGCATGGCATCGGCATCCAGCATGCCAAGCACCCGCCATGCCAGCCCTGCCTCATGGGTCAGCGGCGCACGGCGCGAGATGAGGCGGAAGAGGTAGCGCCTTTCCATGGCCGAGAAGCGCGCATGGAAATCATCCGCTACGCGTGCAGCTTTGAGGATCGCCACCGGATCGGGCCTCAGGTGGTGGTTCAGCGCCTCGGACAGCCGGAACGGGTCCCAGTCCTTCGCGAGGTCGCAATGTGCGACCTGTCCGGTCGCGTGAACCCCGGCATCGGTGCGCCCCGCAGCGGCGATCCCCGGCGCGTCTGCCTGCAGCTTGCGCAAGGCGGTCTCAACCGCCTCCTGCACCGAAGGCTGGCCGGATTGCCGTTGCCAGCCCGCAAAGGGGGCTCCGTGATATTCGATTTTCAATGCGTAGCGGGGCATGGCTTTCCCTAGCCGTCGTGCGCGGCCTTGGCAATCGCCCCTACACAGGCCCTGCGCCTGCGCCTATCTTGTGACGAAAGGCAAGGGGCAGAGTTTGGGCATTACCGACATCGCAGACGATCTGGTGCGTGGATTGGGCGGCATCGGCACCGGCCTTGCCGCACCGTTCTCCGATCCGGTGGTTCGGCTTGGCGTGACTGGCCTGTCACGCGCGGGCAAGACGGTTTTTATCACCTCGCTTGTTGCCAACCTTCTGGATCGGGGCCGGATGCCGGGTCTGCGGGCCGAGGCCGAGGGGCGGGTTCTGTCAACCTTCCTTCAGCCGCAGCCCGACGACACGATCCCGCGTTTTGACTATGAGGCGCATCTGGCCGCTCTGACCGGGTCCGAGCCGCGCTGGCCCGAAAGTACCCGCGCGGTCAGTGAGCTGCGCCTTTCCTTTCGTCTGCGCGAGGGTGGCATGTTCGGCCCCCTGCGCGGTCCCCGCACGCTGCATCTCGATATCGTCGACTATCCGGGCGAATGGTTGCTCGATCTTGCGCTGATGGACCGGGATTATGCCGGTTGGGCGGAAGAGGTGCTTGAGCGGATCGCAGGGCGGGCCGAGGCGGCGGGCTATCTGGCCGCGCTGAAGGGGATCGATGGTGCGGAACCGCTGGACGAACCGTGCGCCAAGGCTTTGTCGGAACGTTTTGCCGCCTATCTTAACGCCGCCCGCGCGGCGGGCTATTCCGACTGCACGCCGGGCCGGTTCCTGTTGCCGGGTGAACTGGCAGGCTCTCCCGCCCTGACCTTCGCGCCGATCCCGAAACCCGGCGCGGCCCCACGCGGATCCCTCTGGCGCGAGATGGAGCGGCGGTTCGAGGCCTATAAGACCAAGGTCGTGAAACCCTTTTTCCGCGACCATTTCGCGAAGATCGACCGGCAGATCGTGTTGGTCGACCTTCTGGGGGCGATCCATTCCGGCCCCCGCGCGGTCGAGGATATGCGCCGCGCCATGGCCGGCATTCTGGATGCGTTCCGGCCGGGTCGCAGCGGCTGGCTGACCGGGCTTTTGGGGATGCGGCGGGTTGACCGTATTCTGTTTGCCGCGACCAAGGCCGACCATCTGCACCACAGCCAGCATGCGAAGCTGACCCAGATTGCGGCGGCCCTGATGCGCGAGGCGAAGGATCGCGCGGATTTTGCGGGCGCAGGGACGGCAGCGATGTCGATCGCGGCCCTGCGCGCGACGGTCGAGGAGACGGTGCGCCACAACGGCGATACGCTCGACTGTGTGCGGGGGCGGCTCATGTCCGGGAAAGAGGCCGCATTCTATCCCGGCGATCTGCCTGACACGCCGGGCCAGCTTCTTGCCGCCGCGCGGGAAGGGGCGGCCGAGTGGCTCGACGCTGATTACGAGGTGATGAATTTCGCGCCTGCAAGGCTCAGTCTCAAACCCGGCGAAGGACCGCCGCATATCCGGCTCGACAGGGCAGCGGAGTTTCTCATCGGGGACAAGCTGTGACGATGACGGTCGACATGGCAGGGC
>NZ_JBARVQ010000816.1:0-6787 GCF_049646345.1 Albidovulum sp.
TTTCGGCATTGCCGGTGTGATCCTGATCACCGGCCCCGACGCGCTGGCCGGGCTGGGTCCGGCCATAGCCGGGCAGCTCGCCTGCCTGACAGGTGCCGCTCTTTATGCCGGGGCCGCGCTCTATGGCAGGCGTTTCACGCATCTTGATGCAGCGGTGACGGCGACGGGCACGATGATCTGCGCGACAGTGGTCCTGTTGCCATCGGCGCTCATCATCGACCGCCCGTGGCATCTTGAACCCACGCCCGAGGCGACAATCGCCGCCCTACTTCTGGCGGTTCTCTCCACCGCCCTCGCCCTCATCCTCTATTTCCGGCTGATCAGCACCATCGGGCCGCTCGGCACCGCCAGCCAGAGCTATCTGCGCGCCGGGATCGGGGTTGCGCTCGGCATGCTCATTCTCGATGAAAGCCTGAGCCTGGTCACATCGGCAGGCATCGCCGCCGCGATCCTCGGTGTCGTCCTGATCAACGGGCCGAAGCGCCGGTAACGGCGTGTCGAGTTTTCATCGAACCAAAATCTGGGCCCTTTTCGTTCGAATTCTGATACTTAAATTCTAAACGCAAAGCCAAAGCGTCTTAGAGAAGGACGCCGGGAAGCCCGCCCAGAACCATGTCAGCGACCAGATCGGCATAGGCTTCGCGGGTGACGCCCCGACCCGGCCTGTGCCAGAGGAAGAACCAGTTCAGCATGCCGAAGACCGACATGGTCGCCGCCTGCAACCGGTCGCCCTCAAGGCCCGGCCGCAGTGATGCAAGCGTCACCCCGAGCGTGTCCACCAATTGCCGCTGATAGGCCCGAAGCCTTGCCTTCTGTTCGGGCGCAAGAGCGTTCAGGGCGTCAAGTTGCAGCCGATGTTCGGCATCGGCGTCGCGGTAAGCCATCAGGATCGCCCGGATCAGCGCCTTCAGCCGGGCATCGGGGGCGGTTTCGGGCACCTCTGCGACAACCGCGACCACATCCGACAAATGCGCGTCGAGTATGTCAAAGAGGAGCGCCTCTTTGGAGGGATGGTAGTGGTAAAGCAGCGCCTTCGATACACCGCAGGCTTTCGCCGCCCCGGCCATCGACGCGCGGTCAAACCCGTGTTCGGCGAAATAGCCTGCCGCCCCCTTGCGGATCGCCGCGCGTTTGTCGTCGTGATCGCGGGCCAGTCCCCTTGGCATGCTGTCAGTCCTTCGGCCGCTTGTCGACGATGCGCGCGGCCTTGCCCTGACTCCGCTCGATACCGCCGGGATCGACCACGCTGACCGCGATGTTCAGCCCCGACGTATCGCGCACCGCTTTTTTCAGGGCGGCGGCTGCCTCCAGCCGTTCGGTCGAATCCGAATGTCCTTCCGCCGCCTCGACCAGTACCGTCATCGCATCCATCCGCCCCTCGCGCTTGAGTTCGATCTGGAAATGCGGGGCAAAGGCGCGGATCGTCAGGATCTGTTCCTCGATCTGAGTGGGGAAGATATTGACGCCGCGCAGGATGATCAGGTCGTCCGAACGGCCCGTCACCTTCTCCATCCGCCGCATCGACCGCGCCGTGCCGGGCAGCAGCCGCGTCAGGTCGCGGGTGCGGTAGCGGATCACCGGGAAGGCTTCCTTGGTCAGCGAGGTGAAGACAAGTTCACCCTTCTCGCCCTCGGGCAGGACAGCACCAGTTTCGGGGTCGATGATCTCGGGGTAGAAGTGATCCTCCCAGATGTGCAGGCCGTCCTTCGTCTCGACGCATTCATTGGCGACACCCGGCCCGATCACCTCCGAGAGACCATAGATATCAACCGCATGCATGTCGAAGGCCTGTTCAATCTCACCCCGCATCGCATTGGTCCAGGGCTCCGCTCCGAAGATGCCGACCTGCAGCGGGCTTTCCCGTGGGTCGCGCCCCTCAGCCCGGTACTGGTCAAGGATGGCCAGCATGTAGGACGGCGTCACCATGATTGTGGAGGCCCCGAAATCCTCGATCAGCTGCACTTGGCGCGGTGTCATCCCGCCCGAAATGGGCACGACCGTGCAGCCCAGCCGCTCTGCCCCGTAATGGGCACCCAGCCCGCCGGTGAACAGACCGTAGCCGTAGGAGACATGGACGACATCCCCCGCCCGTGTCCCGGCCGCGCGCAGCGACCGGGCAACGCAGTCGGCCCATGTGTCAATATCCTTTGCCGTATAGCCGACGACCGTCGGTTTTCCCGTGGTGCCAGAGGACGCATGGAGGCGCACCACTTTTTCGCGCGGGACGGCGAACATGCCGAACGGATAGTTGGCGCGTAGATCGGCTTTGGCGGTGAGGGGGAATTTCGAAAGGTCAGAGAGGTCTTTCAGGTCACCCGGATGCACGCCTGCCGCATCGAAGCTGAGCCGGTAGAAGGGCACATTGTCATAGGCGTGTCTCAGCGACCATTTCATTCGGGCAAGTTGCAGCGCCGCGATCTCATCCCGGCTGGCGATCTCGATCTGGTCGAGCGTCTTGCGGTCGGGTGTCAGGTCTTTCATCATCCCTCCTCAGGGGGCTTCGAGCAGGAGCGCGATGCCCTGCCCCACCCCCACGCACATCGTGCAAAGCGCCCGGTTGACGCCGATTTTCCCCATCTCGATCCCCGCTGTCAGGGCAAGCCGCACGCCGGACATGCCCAAAGGATGGCCCAGCGCGATGGCCCCGCCATTCGGGTTCACATGATCCGCGTCATCGGGCAAACCAAGCTGGCGCAGGACGGCCAGCGCCTGTGCGGCGAAGGCCTCATTCAGTTCGATCAGGCCGATATCGGCAACGCCAAGCCCATGCCGGTCCAGCAGTTTTTGTGTGGCGGGCACCGGACCGACGCCCATGATGCGGGGGGCGACGCCCGCCGTCGCCATGCCGGTGATGCGCGCCTTCGGCACAAGGCCATAGCGGTTCACCGCGTCTCCCGAGGCGATGATCAGCGCGGCGGCACCGTCATTCACTCCGCTCGCATTGCCCGCCGTGACCGAACCGGGCACCCGGAACGGCGTGTGCAGCGCCGCAAGCTTCTCTGCGGTCGTTTCACGCGGATGTTCATCCCGCGCGACGATCACCGGATCGCCGCGCCTTTGCGGAATCGTCACCGGCGCGATTTCCTCGGCCATGCGGTCTGAGGCGATGGCGGCCAGTGCGCGGGTCTGGGACCGGAGCGCGAAGGCGTCCTGATCGGCACGGGCGATGCCGAATTCGACCGCCACGTTTTCAGCCGTCTCAGGCATCGAGTCGATGCCGTACTGGGCCTTCAGCACCGGATTGACGAAACGCCAACCGATGGTGGTGTCAAAAATCTCTGCGTTCCGCGAAAAGCCCGTTTCGGCTTTCGGCATGACGAAGGGCGCGCGGCTCATGCTTTCGACGCCACAAGCCAGCACCACCTCGGCCTCACCCAATCGCACCGCGCGGGCCGCCTGCCCGACCGCGTCGAGGCCCGATCCGCAAAGCCGGTTCAGCGTCACACCCGGCACATTATCTGGCAGCCCCGCCAGCAAGGCCGCCATACGCGCGACGTTGCGGTTGTCCTCGCCCGCCTGATTGGCGCAGCCCGCCATCACCTCGTCCACGGCCTCGCCCGGCAGGCCCGTGGCCGCGACGACTGCGCGGATCACCCCCGCCAGCATGTCATCGGGACGGACTGCGGCCAAAGCCCCGCCATAGCGGCCGATGGGCGTCCTGAGCCCTTCACAAAGAAACGCTTCCCTCATGCCTCTTCCTCGAAATGCTGGCCTTCGATCTGGCGCGACAGCCCCCGGAACAGGGCCAGCTTGCGACCATCACCGCCGGTGACGGTGACGTCATAGATGCCCGACCGGCCGGTCAGGCTGACCTCCACTGCCTCGGCCCGCAGACGCTCACCCTCCCGCCCCGGCGAGAGGTAGGTGATGGAATTCTGCTGCGCCACGACCAGCCGGTTATGGCTGTTGCAGGCAAATGCGAACGCGCTGTCGGCGAGCGTGAAGATATAGCCACCATGACAGATGCCATGGCCATTCAGATGTTCGGGCCGAACCGTGAACGACAGAACCGCCCGCCCCGGCCCGACCGCATCAAGCACTATGCCGAGATGTTTTGAGGCCGCATCGCCCGCCCACATCGCGGCTGCACTTCTTTCCGCCCGCTCCTGCGGTGTCATCGGCTTCTCCCTGTCTTGGGGAATGCTGCTACATATCCGACCGAACGGTCAAGAGTGTTGCGCAAGCCCAGTCCTGAGATAGACTGACGCAAAAGCGCGGAGGCCGCCATGCTCACCCCATCCTCCTACATCGCCGGACAGTGGATCGGGCCCTCGGCCGATGCGACGCGGATCGACAGCCCGGTGACTGACCAACCGATTGCCAGGGCCGGGTCCGAGGGGATCGATTTCGGCGCGGCATATGGCTGGGCGACGGGCAAAGGTGGTCCGGCTTTGCGCGCCATGAACATCCACGAACGGGCGCGGATGGTGAAGGCCATGGCGCTGATGTTGCAGGAGCGGAAAGAGGAGCTTTATGCCCTCAACCCCCTGACCGGCGCGACCCGCAAGGATGGCTGGATCGACATCGAAGGCGGGATCATGACCGCGCTGACAATGGCGTCGAAAGCGCGGCGCGAGATGCCGGATGGCGACATGTATCTCGACGGGCCGGTCGAACAGCTTTCACGGAATGGCACCTTCCTCGGTCGCCATGTCGCGGTGCCGATGCCGGGCGTGGCGGTGCAGATCAACGCCTTCAACTTCCCTGTCTGGGGCATGCTGGAAAAACTGGCACCCGCACTTCTGGCCGGCATGCCCGTGATCGTGAAACCCGCCACCCAGACCAGTTACCTGACCGAGGCCGCATTCCGCATGATCGTCGAAAGCGGGCTTTTGCCCGAAGGTGCGGTGCAACTGGTCGTCGGGCGAACCGGTGATCTTCTCGACCGGCTCGGGGCGCAGGACGTGGTCAGTTTCACCGGCTCGGCGGCCACCGCACTTGCCTTGCGCTCCAACCCGCGCCTGCTGGCGCAAGGCACGCGGTTCATCGCTGAGCAGGACAGTCTGAATGCCGCCGTTCTTGGCCCCGATGCCGCGCCGGGCACGCCGGAATTCGACCTTTTCGTGAAAGAGGCTGCCGCAGAGATGACGGTCAAGGCCGGACAGAAATGCACCGCGATCCGGCGGATGATCGTGCCCGAGGGGATGGCAGATGCGGTTACTGAAGCCGTTTCCGCCCGGCTGGCCACGATCCGGATCGGCGATCCGGCAGACCCGGACACGCGGATGGGGCCGCTCGTCTCGATGGCGCAGAAGGCAGATGTCACCGCCCGTGCCGCCGAGATCGCAAACGAGGCGCGGCGGGTCTTCCGACATCCCGACATCCCCGCCGAAGGCGCTTTCGCCGCGCCGGAGTTGTACCTCTGCGACGACCCTGACAGCGCGCACGCGGTGCATGAGGTCGAGGCATTCGGCCCGGTCGCGACGATCCTGCCCTACCGCGACCTTTCCCATGCCGCGCACCTTGCCAATCGCGGCGGCGGCAGCCTTGTCTCGTCGCTCTTCACCCACGACCCGGACCTGGCGCAGACCTATGTGACCGGGGCCGGGGCATGGCATGGCCGCATCTACATCAACGATCGTGACAGTGCCGCAGAGGCAACCGGCCACGGCTCCCCCCTGCCGCATATGATCCATGGCGGGCCGGGCCGTGCGGGCGGCGGCGAGGAACTGGGCGGGGTGCGCGGCATCCTGCACTACATGGCGCGGGTGGCGGTGCAGGGCAGCCCTGCGATGTTGTCCCGCATCACGAATGAGCATTGTCCGGGTGCGAGCACGCCGCGTTGTGAAACACATCCATTCCAGCACGATTTCGAAAATCTTGAGGTCGGACAAAGCGTTGAAACCACGTCTCGGGTTGTATCACTGTCAGATATCGACCATTTCGCTGAATTCACCGGCGATACATTCTATGCTCATATGGACGACGAGGCCGCCCGCGCCAATCCGTTCTTTCCGGGCCGGGTCGCGCATGGCTATCTGATCCTCTCCTTCGCCGCTGGCCTCTTCGTCGATCCCGCACCCGGCCCGGTTCTGGCCAATACCGGGCTGAACCACCTGCGGTTCCTCAAACCCGTGAGCCCCGGCGATGCGATCCGGGTGCGTCTGGTGGTCAAACGCAAGACCCGGCGGACCGATGCCTACGGCGAGGTCGCCTGGGCCGCGACGGTCACGAACCAGAAGGATGAGCCCGTGGCCGAATACGAACTTTTGACGATGGTGGCGCGCTCGGGTTAGATCGAAGCATGGACCCGCTTTCCCCCTTGATCGCCGCATTGCATGCCGAAGGCCGCCTTCGGGTCTGGTCGCTTGTCATCACGATCATGGGCGATGTGGCGCAGCCCCATGGCGGTCGTATCCCGGCTTCGGTGCTGCAATCCATTCTCGGACGCCTTGGGGTCGAACCGGGCGCGCTTCGAACCGCCGTATCGCGGCTGGTGGCGGATGGCTGGCTGACCCGGGAACGGAGGGGCAGGATCAGCCACTATGCGCTCAGCCCGCGCGGGCTGACGGAATACGGACCTGCCGCGGCGCGCATCTATGCGCTGGCACCCCCACCACCCGACATCTGGACCATCGCCCTGAATGACGGGCAATGCACAGGCATTCCGCTTGCCAGCGGGTTCTGCCTCTTGCCCGGCCGGGCACCCAATGATGCCGTGATTGCGGTCGAAGGGGAATTGCGTATCGGCGATGAGGCCCGGGGCCGGTTCCTTGCCGCAGATCATGTTGACGCCTTGCAGCGCTTGACGCATGACCTCGCAGCGCTGGAGCGGACAGAGCAGCCC
>NZ_JBARVQ010000817.1:0-2545 GCF_049646345.1 Albidovulum sp.
ATGCGCAGCCGCGCGAGGTCGGGCACCAGCCTGAGGATGCGCATCACCAGATCGCCGAGATGCGGCTGGCCCGGCAGGTCGGCACCCCATGAAGTCAGATCGACCCCGGTCAGGACGACTTCGAGGAACCCCTTGTCGACCAGCCGCTTGATCTGGTCAACGACGACACCGGCGGGGACCGAGCGGGAATTGCCGCGCCCATAGGGGATGATGCAGAAGGTGCAGCGGTGATCGCAACCGTTCTGGACCTGCACATAGGCGCGGTGGCGGCCGAAACCGTCGATCAGGTGCCCGGCGGTTTCGGTTACGCTCATGATATCGTCGACCATGACCTTTTCGGTCTCTCCGATCAGGTCGGGGGCCTTGAGCGCAGCCCAAGTCTCTCCTCGCATCTTTTCGGTATTGCCGATGACCTTCGTTACTTCCGGCATGGCCGCGAAAGTGTCGGGTTCCGTCTGGGCGGCGCAACCGGTCACGATTAGCGTCGCTTCGGGATTTTCACGGCGCAGGCGGCGTATTTCCTGTTTGGCCTTGCGCACCGCCTCGGCCGTCACGGCGCAGGTATTGACCACCACCGCACCACCAATTCCGGCTGCGGCGGCCAGTTCCTTCATCGCTTCCGTCTCATAGGCGTTGAGGCGGCAGCCGAGGGTGGAGAAGACGGGCGGTTTCATGGATGGGCGGCGATGAAATCGGCCGTCAGCCAGCCATCGAAGATATGTGCGGTCGGGCCGGTCATCCAGACGCCATCGTCGCGCCAGTCGATCTCCAGCGTGCCGCCGTCAAGGTCGAGCGTCACCTTTCGCCCGGTCAGCCCCCTCAGATGCGCGGCAACGGCGGTGGCGCAGGCACCCGAGCCGCAGGCCAGCGTGATACCCGCGCCGCGTTCCCAGACCCGCATGCGCAGGCGGTCGGGGCCGCTGAGGCTGGCATATTCTACATTGGTTGCCTTGGGGAACAGCGGATGATGCTCCATCGCTGCGCCATCCTTCGGCAGGTCCACCGCGCCGGCATCTGCGACAAAGAAGACGCAATGAGGGTTGCCCATGCCGACGGCCGCAGGATCGCCGGGGATCGGCAGGTGCAGAAGGTCCACCTCTCTGGCAAGCGGCACGTCCTGCCAGTCGAGGATCGGCGCGCCCATATTGACGCTCACAAGGCCATCAGCGCGGCGCAGCGCGCTGAGCGTCCCGCGTTCGGTCAAAAAGCTGACCGCATCACGGGCAAGCCCCGACATCACGTGATCGGCGACACAGCGCGAGGCGTTGCCACAGGCCCCGGCCCGGCTGCCATCCGAATTCCAGAAATCGAGCGCGAAATCGGCACCCTCCGCATCGCGGATCTCGGCCAGTTGGTCGAAACCGACGCCCCTGTGCCGGTCGCCCAGAGCAGCAGCAAGTGCCACCGTGGTCACAGGGTTCCGCCCCCGTGAATCGATGATCACGAAGTCATTGCCGGCACCATGCATCTTCATGAATGCAAGGCCGTCGGAGGGGCGGTTGTCCTTCATGGCGTGCCATATACGCCCGGGCGGAGGTTTTTGCCAGTGGAGCTTGCTTTTGCACTTGACCGCCTCTGGCGAGCTTCCTAAAGAGACGCCCTGTGATGGGCCCGTAGCTCAGTTGGTAGAGCAACTGACTTTTAATCAGTGGGTCACAGGTTCGAATCCTGTCGGGCTCACCACTTTTGCGGCATGTGAGTAATCACGACTGAGTTCCCTTTCAGTCAGGTTATTTGCCTTTTTCGTCAGGACCGGGTTCCTTTTTGCCAGTTTGCGGCTCAAGAAGGCTTTCTCCGGCTCGCGGCAACTGGTGAGAAAGGAAGTCTATCCTGAACCAGAATCAAAAGTCCGGGGTTGAATCAGTGGTTTCCCTCACGCGGTCCGAGTTCGATGGCAGTGCCGAGGAAGATAGTTGCGGCTTATTTCGCGGTTCGAGCCACGCGAAGCGGCTTTAGGCCAAACGGTCGCCGGATACGATGACAGGGAGCCACACAACTTGCGCGCCATCCGCGTTCACTTGATCGGGAGGCGTTGGCAAGGGTATCACCGCCCCGCGAGCGGATAGCTCTGCAACAGCAGAATCTAGAAGCTCTTGTGCCGATGAAAGCGCCGCCTCTTGGCTGGCCGCACCCCCGCCGCCAAAGCTGGGGCTATGGTAGCCCCATACGTTCCCTTCTCGATGAATAATCACGGGATATCGGTGAGTGCGAGGCTCAGAGAAATCGATTTTGGGCATATCGAGCCTCATTTTGACACTTATGATTTCGCTGTTCGCACGACCGAGATCGGGGTGAAAGATGTTCGTAGGGTAGTAAATCACCTCGAAACCATCAATTGGTGCGAGCTTCAATTAAGATTTCAGTCGAAACGCAGAAGTTCTACGGTGCTCCAACAGCAACGGCAGACGTTTTTGGCACGTAAGCGTCCGACCTGACCGCCTCTATGAAGCAGTTTTCCAGGGCAGCAGGTCATCGACGCGGTTGATCTTGTAGTCTGGGATGCGGGCGAGCGTGTCTACGAGCCATGCTTGCGGATCAATGCCGT
>NZ_JBARVQ010000818.1:0-7834 GCF_049646345.1 Albidovulum sp.
GGAGAATCTGGCCCCGTCAAGACCGGGAGGCGCACATGCAGATGATGACGGCGGTTCGCACCTGTTTTTCGAAATACGCGACCTTCAGGGGCCGCGCGCGGCGGGCCGAATACTGGTGGTTTGTGGCCTTCAACATTCTGGTGAGTGTCGGCCTCAGCATCCTCGACGGGATGGCGTTCGGCATTCACCACTGGATGATGACGGGCAGTCCCGGCAGCCCGCTTTCCTCGCTCTATTCGCTTGCCGTGTTCCTGCCCTCTCTGGCGGCAGGCGTCCGGCGGCTGCACGATACGGGCAAGTCCGGCTGGTGGGTGCTGATCTGGCTGATCCCGCTTATTGGCTGGGTCATCCTGATCTGGTTTCTGGCCACGCCGGGGGATGAGGGCCGCAATGACTACGGCCCCGACCCGTTGGCTGGGGATGGCTACGGGGCGTCCTCGTTTCCCCGTGTGCCGCGTCAGTAGCTGTATTCGGCATAGATGCGGGAAAGGTCCCCGCCCCAGTCACCGTGATACTTCTCAAGAAGCTCATCGGCGGGCACGCGGCCCGTTTCGATGCTCTCCTGAAGCGCATTGAGGAAATGGGTTTCATCAGGGACCAGACCGCCAACGCCGGGCCGTGCGCGCGCCTTCAGCCCCTGTTCGGCAATCGCCACCACTTCGCGGGCAAGGTCATGCATCTTCACGCCATGCACCTCAGCCTGAAGTCCGTCGACCGAGGCAGCCACCCGCAAGGCCTCGCGCGTCTCATCGTCCCAGCCCTTGGCCAGATCCCAGGCGGCATCGAGCGCCGACTGGTCATACATCAGCCCGACCCAGAAGGCGGGCAGCGCGCAGAGCCTGCGCCAGGGGCCGCCATCAGCACCGCGCATCTCGATGAATTTCTTGAGCCGCGCCTCGGGGAAGATCGTCGTCAGGTGATCGGCCCAGTCCGACATCGTCGGCTTCTCGCCCGGCAAAGCGGGCAGTTCACCTTTCAGGAAGTCGCGGAAGGACTGACCCAAAGCATTGATGTATTTGCCATCGCGGTAGACGAAATACATCGGCACATCGAGCGCGTAATCGACATAGCGCTGAAAGCCCATGCCGTCTTCAAAGACGAAGGGCAGCATGCCGGTCCGTGCCGGATCAAGGTCGCGCCAGATGCGGCTGCGCCAGCTTTTGTGGCCGTTGGGTTTGCCCTCGAAGAAGGGCGAATTGGCGAAAAGTGCTGTGGCGACAGGCTGTAGCGCCAAGGCCACGCGCAGCTTCTGCACCATGTCCGCCTCGGACCCGAAATCAAGGTTCACCTGCACCGTGCAAGTCCGGTACATCATCTGCGTGCCATGGGTGCCGACCCGGCCCATATAATCCGTCATCAGCCGGTAGCGCCCCTTTGGCATCATCGGCATCTGGTCATGCGTCCATTCCGGCGCCGCACCAAGGCCGATGAAGCGCGCGCCGATCCCATCGGCGACGCTCTGCACTTCACGCAGATGGGCGTTCACCTCGTCGCAGGTCTGGTGGATCGTCTCCAACGGCGCGCCAGAGAGTTCGAACTGGCCACCCGGTTCCAGGCTGATATTGGCGCCGTCTTTCACCAGGCCGATGATCTTGCCCTGTTCCTCAACCGGGTCCCAGCCGAAACGGTCGCGGATACCTTCCAGCATTGCCGTGATCGAGCGCGGCCCGTCATAGGGCAAGGGTTGCAGCGTGTCCTTGCAATAGCCGAACTTTTCATGCTCGGTCCCGATGCGCCAATCATCCTTGGATTTGCTGCCGTTTTCGAGGCATTCGGCAAGCTGGTCGAAGCTTTCAAATACGCCGCCGCCGGTTTGTGGAATGGACATGTGGGCCTCGATCTCGTGGCTGACTGGGACGCAGTTACGTGAAACGCCGCGGCGTTCAAGTCAACCCCGCCCAGCGCGGATTGTCTGTGCGAAAACATGACATATTGTGATCGTCTAGCGACGCGGCAGCGATGGATGCGCGCGTTTCCAAAGGGGAAGCGTGCCGACACCGCGGTCAAGTGCGGCCGTCAACGCAGCCATGTCGATCCCCGGAAGCGTCGCGAAAGCGTCGTAAAGCCGCTCGGCCCCGGCAGCATCGACCGGGATCATCAGAACCTCACCGCCATGGCTCCGCATCCGCCAGTGCCGGGTGCCGCCGGTCTCGGCCAGACGCAACTCAGCAAGATCGGCAAGCGCAATGAAGCCCCCGAAATTCGGCCCCCAATAGCCCACCTGCCCCTCATCGACCTCGACGACCCCCGGCGCGCCCCCCCCGCGCAGGAACCGCATCCGACGCCAGGCGATAACGGCCCAGCCGATCGCAAGCGCCACAAGGATCAGGCCGATCCCCTGCAGAAGCCAGCCGCCGAGCGAGGCCAGCCAGAGCCCGGCAAGCCCCAGCGCCACCGCCGCGATCACCTCGCGCCAGCGGCGCAGGCCCCGGACGATTTCAGGCCGGATGAGGTTCATCCCCGCTCTCCATCAAAGGGATGCCAGGGCTCTACCGCGCACTCCGCCTGCGGCTCGCGCCAGTCATAGGGTGCACGGACCGGCTCGAACGTCATGTCTGTGAAGTCGCGGATCAGATCCAGCCGGTCGCCGCTCCGGCGGAAGAGCCTGCCGCCCTCGGTAGGATACTCTTCGCGGGCAGTCCTGTTGCTGTCCGAAAGCCACGCCCACATCTCAAGAAAATCTGACGGCATCGGCCCGGCAAGAAGCCGCCGTGTCACTTTTCGGTCAAGCGGGGCCGGACGGCCGTTCATCAGCCGGATGCCGGTGGTGCAGCCTTTCTCCGCCGCGCCCAGCGCAACCCGCGCCAACTCCTCGTCCCGACCGATGATATCGGCCCCGCCGAAGCTGAGGTAATGGCGGTTGTCGAGGAACACGCCCCCGCCTCCCCATGCATCTCCCTGGGGAAACAGGGCCAGAGCGGTCCAGTAAGGCGGGCGCGAGATCGCGGTATAGGCGCCCTGCCCCGGCCCGTCCCATCTGCCATCCAGCATGAAATAGATGAAATGCCGCCCGTCGGGGGACAGCGACGAGCGTGGCACATTGACCTTGTGCCGCAGCCACTGGCCATCCTCGAATGTATCCGTGTCGCGGTGCCAGAGGATCATACGGGTATCCCGCGCGGGCCCCTGCCGGAGAATCATCGCCCGATTATTCTCGGTCGCGAAGAAGAGATGCAGACGCACCTTAGGCACTTGGGTCACCGCCAGTCCCCCAGATGGGTCTGCCACAGCGTGATTGCAGCCAGCGCCGCTGTCTCGGCGCGCAGGATGCGGGGGCCGAGGGCGACGGGGTGGACGAAGGGTGATGCGCGCAGGCGGGCGCGCTCGGCCTCTGAGAAGCCGCCCTCGGGGCCGATGAGGATTGCGGCCGGGCCCTTGGGAAAGCTTGCGAGTGTCGTGGCTGTGCCTGCCTCGGATTCGTCAGCCCAGAGAATGGGGCGGGCCGGGCCCCAGCCGGAAAGGAGGCGCGAGAGGGGTGTCGTCTCCACGACCTCAGGCAGGCTCAGCGCGCCGCATTGTTCGGCCGCCTCGCGGATATGGGCCTCGGCCTTGTCGCAGCGGAAGCGTTCGGAATTGGTGTAGTCGGTCAGGACCGGTTGCAGGCGCGCGACACCCAGTTCCACCGCTTTTTCGACGATGAAATCGGTGCGCGCCTTCTTGACCGGCGCGAACATCAGCCAGAGATCGGGCGGTGCGGATTGCGGCCGGGTCTGTTCGCGGCAGGCCATCGCCCCCTTGCGCTTGCCCGCCTCCGTGACCTCGGCCAGCCATTCGCCATCCGTGCCGTTGAACAGGAAAACCTGCGTCCCCACGCCTTCGCGCATCACCCCGAAAAGGTAATGCGCCTGCGCCTCGGTCAGTTGAACCGATTGCCCCGCCCCAAGCGGCTGGTCTAAACAGAGTCTGATCTTCGCTTGTCCCATGAGGCCGAACTTATGAGCGCACCCGACGAAACGCCAGAGCCTGCCGGAACCGTCGCCGATGCGGCCAAAGGCAATTGGGTCGACCGCTTCGCACCAGAACCCCTGCGCCCCTATCTGCGCCTGTCGCGCGCCGACCGGCCGATCGGGACATGGCTGTTGCTGATCCCCTGCCTTTGGGGTGTGGCGCTGGCCGCGACGATGGATGGCTGGCGGCAGTGGGACCTCTGGATCATCCTTGGCTGTGCTGCCGGGGCCTGGCTGATGCGGGGCGCGGGTTGCACCTGGAACGATATCACCGACCGGGATTTCGACGCGGCCGTTGCCCGCACAAGGTCTCGGCCGATCCCGTCGGGTCAGGTCACGGTGAAACAGGCGCTGATCTGGATGGCAGTGCAGATGGGCGCCGCCGGGCTGATCCTCTTCTCCTATAGCTGGCTGACGATCCTGCTGGGCGTCTCCTCCCTCGGTCTTGTCGCGATCTATCCCTTTGCCAAGCGCTTTACCTGGTGGCCGCAGGTCTTTCTCGGCCTCGCTTTCAACTGGGGCGCAATCCTTGCCTTCGCCGCCCATTCCGGCAGTGTGACGCTGGCCCCTGTCCTGCTCTATGCCGCAGGCATTGCCTGGACGCTCTTCTACGACACGATCTACGCCCATCAGGACAAAGAGGATGATGTCCTGATCGGCGTCAAATCCACCGCACGGCTCTTCGGCGCGGCGACCGGCAAATGGCTGGGTCTTTTCCTGATCCTCACCGTCACGCTGATGAGTGCCGCGATCATTCTGGCGCTGCTTCCGACGGCGGGTCCGGTGAAACTCGGCCTCGCCCTGATCGCCCCATGGGCCATGGGCTGGCATCTGTTGTGGCAGATGGGCAGGCTTGATATCGACGATCCGGCAGGTTGCCTGACCCTCTTTCGCAAGAATCGCGATACCGGCCTGATTGCTGCGCTGTTTATCGCCGTGAGCGCATTGCTCTGATTGATCCCGCGCGTCCGGGCGCATAAGGAGTATGCACGTCAACAACCGGCGAAAGTCCGCCCCAAGTGCCATTGTCCCTGCCTGAACGTCTTACTCTGCCACAAGGCTTTTCCCCGCGAACGCTCGGCATCATCGCCGCGGCCGTTGCAGGCTTTCTCAGCGTCGGAACGGCCAGCTGGACGGCGGCCATCGTGGAACAGCGTTCGGCCGAGGCCGTTGACGCAGCACTGCTGACAGCCGGCCACGGCTGGGCGCATGTCGATACTGACGGCCTTCAGGTCCGCCTTACGGGGACAGCCCCGACCGAGGCCGCCCGCTTCCGCGCCATATCGGTCGCCGGTACTGTGGTCGATGCCGACCGGCTGATCGACCGGATGGATGTGGCCGATGCTGCGCAGTTGAAAGCCCCCGATTTCACCATCGAGATTTTGCGCAACGGCGACGGCATCTCGCTGATCGGGCTGATCCCCGAAGGGCCCGGGCACGAGAGTATCGTGTCCGAACTGACGGACCTCACCGGCCCCGGAACCGTGACGGATATGCTCGAATCGGCCGATCACCCGGTTCCTGAGGGCTGGCGCGATGCGGTTGAGTTCGGCATCGAAGCGCTCGGCAAACTGCCGCGCGCCAAGATCTCGATTTCAGCCGAACGGGTCTCGATCACCGCGATCAGCGACAGCGCGGCCGAAAAGGCGCAACTGGAAGCGGCTCTGAACCGCAAGGCCCCGCGCAATCTGCAGCTCGCGCTGGATATTTCGGCCCCGCGCCCGGTCATCACCCCTTTCACGCTGCGCTTTCTGATCGATGAGGAAGGTCCGCATTTCGACGCCTGTTCGGCCAACAATGAACGGGCGCGGGACATAATCCTTGCTGCCGCGACCGAGGCCGGTGCGACGGGCAACCCGGCCTGCACCATCGGTCTGGGCGTGCCGACCCCGGACTGGGCCGATGCCGTCGTGATGGGGCTGGCGGCAATGAAGGATCTGGGTGCCGGATCGATCACGTTTTCAGATGCCGACATATCGCTGATCGCGGCCGAGGGCGTCGAACAATCCGTCTTTGACAAGGTTGTGGGCGAGCTTGAATCAAACCTGCCCGAGGTCTTCTCGCTCCATGCGGTTTTGACGCCAACCTTGCAAACCGGCGAGGGCGAGACCGGGCCCAAAGAATTCACAGCCCGGCTCGGCGAGGACGGCCAGATTGATCTGCGGGGCCGGGTGACCGACGAATTGTCACGCGATGCGGTGGAAAACTTCGCCCGCGCCCGCTTTGGCTCGCACTACGTCCACGCAGCCACCCGGCTTGATCCCGACATGCCACCCGGCTGGCCGCTTCGGGTCCTGACGGCGCTCGAAGCGCTCGGCGAACTTGAGAACGGCGAGGTCGTCGTGGAACCGGGTCTGATCCGCCTCAGCGGCGTCACGGGCTCAACCACCGCCAGCGACACGGTTGCGCGCATATTGTCGGGCAAGCTTGGCGAAGGTCAGCAATACGATCTCGACATCCGTTATGACCCGGCACTCGACCCGCTTCTCGGACTGCCGACCGCGGATGAATGCGTGACGGATATCAACCGCCTGCTTACCGCCCACAAGATCAACTTCGAACCGGGCGCGGCCCAGATCACCCGCGACGCGGCAGATACGCTCGACAAGATCGCCGAGCGCATGAAGGATTGCTCGGATTTCGAGATGGAGATCGGCGGCCATACCGACAGCCAGGGGCGCGAGGAAATGAACCTGGATCTGAGCCAGAAACGCGCCGAGGCGGTGATTGCCGCCCTCATGTCGCGGCGTGTCCTGACCGGCAATCTGACCGCCGTGGGTTACGGTGAAACTGTGCCCATCGCCGATAACGGAACCGAAGCGGGACGCGAAGAGAACCGCCGCATCGAAGTCCGGCTGGTTGGCGGCGCGGAAGAGGATACCGATGCCAGCCCCGATGACGATGAGGGGACTGTGGTCGTGAACAAACCCGGGCCGGACACCGTGCGTCCCAAACCCCGGCCCAAGGAGTAACCGGCGCCCGCCTTGACCCAAGGGGCCGCGCGCTGCAAATGGCAGACATGAACAGAACAGAATTCATCATCGCGACCGCCATCATCCTTTTCGTGGCCTTCATGCTCGGCTGGTTCGCCTGCTGGCTTCTGCACCGGCTCACGCGCGTGACGCAGGCCGAGATGGGCGAGCTGGAAAAGATGGCCCGCGACCTGCATGACGCCGAAGAGACACGGGACGAGGCGATCAGCTATCTTGAGACCCGCGAAGCCGAACTGGCCAATCAGTTGCACCAGTCGCAGGCCGAATTGCGCGCCGCCATGGACGGATTGCGCGATGCCCGGCACGAGGCAGAAGAACTGCGCACCTATATCGAGCGTATGAACGCCGGCTGAGATATCGCCGCACCGCACCGGCAGATGCGGGAAAATTTCCTGGGGCGGGTCCTCTCACGGGTTTCACAGGACAGATATCGTCTGATCAACCTGAAGAGGTCGTGTCGGGACTGAGCCGACATCCAGAAAAACGCCAAACGCCCGGGAACAAGCCGAAGGCGCCGGGCGAGCGCCTGCCCGTCCCGCCGGGCTGGCGCTTTTGCAACCGCGCACATCGCATGAGGTCAGAGGGGCTTTGCTGCCATAAAGCACCGCGAATACCCGTCGCTGCGCCACCTCACGGGCAGACGCCCGCCCGGCTAGCGTTGCGCATGTACCCACGCCCGAAATTGGCGTGTGTAGCCCTACGCCCCAACATCATTGCGATACGAAAAAGGGCGGCCCATCCGGGCCGCCCTTCGATCCGGCACTCTGCCGTCTTCTTACTTGATGATTTTGGAGACGACGCCGGCGCCGACGGTGCGGCCGCCTTCGCGGATGGCGAAGCGCAGTTTCTCTTCCATCGCGATGGGCGCAATCAGTTCGACTTCGAACTTCAGGT
>NZ_JBARVQ010000819.1:0-2117 GCF_049646345.1 Albidovulum sp.
GTGCTGAAAGCACAATCGGTGGTTTCGGTGCCTCTGCCTATCTGGCATCCATTTCGGGTCGTTTCGTGGATCAGCAGGCGTCACTTGCCGCCGAAAAGGAACGCAACCGTCTGCGCGCGATAGAGCCGCGCGATCACCTGCCCTATGCCCCCGAAGGCTGGACCCGTGCCGGCTGGGACGACGCGGCCAAAGCCTTTTTTGGCGAACGCTTCGATCTGCAGAAGGATCCGTCGATCCCGGACGAAATCAAGAACGATCCGACGATCAAGGCATTGGGGACCGTCGGCAAGGCGGTCGCCGAAGCCAGCGATGCAAGAGAGATCTATGTCTACCAGAAATCCAGTGCGGTGATCGCGATCCGCCTTGAACATCTCGTCGCAAGACCCGGCGGGATACAGGGCGTGGCGATCAAGGCTGTTGAACATAATATCGAGGCGATGTCAGGCAAGGACCCATTTGCTTTGGTCAAAGGCGTCTTCTACCGCGAGGAGCTGGGGCTCTTTGGCATGGCCGCGATGGAGGAACGCAAATACAAGGTGATCACCGGCCAGATTGGTTCGCGACTGCGCATCTCGATCCGCGCGGCGGCAGAGGATGGGGACATCCTGACGCTGCTCAACATGATCGACTATGACACGCTGAATGCGATGCTGGACACGCCCCTTCCGGGGATCGGATCGGATGCCCCCGTCATCGCGATGGAAAACCAGCGCGCCGAGGCAGAGCGCCGCGTCTCGGACGCGAACCTTCAACAGTCCATCAAACACCGGGCAGCCGAACTGGAAGTCGCGACAGCGGCGCTGGAAATGACCCGTGAGCGCGGCATGGTGAGCGATGAAGACCATGCGTTGCAGGCCGCTGAGATCGAGAAGATGCGTACCGAACTGAACGCCCTGATCGCCGAAGGGGCAGGACAGGCGCCAACTGAACCCGCGATCCCCGGTCTGGATATTCTGACGCCGTCAGGGGGCGAGTCCGCAGCGGAAGACGAAGGCGGTGGCGTGTTTGCCATGCTGAAAGGGCTTGTCGGCGGGGGCCGATCGGATGCGGTCGAAGACGCCCAGGACGTTTCCGACGAGGCTGGTGAGGTCGGCAAGGTGAAAATCACTCGTGGTGGTCGCAAAAATTGTGGCAACAGAATCGGCACCAAGCACTGCAAGCTCGGAGAGTAATTCTCCGGGCGGCCTGCAATACGCCCTGATTACTGCGTGGGGGAATTTGGCGCTGTTCAACGGCACGCAAATCGCCTTAAGGTTGAATTGCAGTATGCAATTCTCTTACTGGAGGCATTGACGTGTCATCGACATTATTGAAATCCCTGAACCACTTGATCGTCGCCGGGCTGCTATCTGCAGCCGCTCCGGCATCTGCCCAGACCGTCTATGTCAATCAGGGCAGCGACTGGACGGCGAACCTGCGGCAGGACTTTTATACGCGGGATCAGGGGTCCCGGATCATGCCCTTGTCCTGGATGCGGGCGTTGGACGCACCTGATGGCACGGGTTTTCTGGACGATGCGCTGGCGCGCTACGGCTATCTGCCCCTGCCCGGGCGGGCGGACCCTGACCTGCCTGTCGGTTTTGTCGCTGCAGGTAGCGATACCAATCCCTCTGTCGGCATGAACTGCGCGGCCTGTCATACCCGCGAGATCGATGTAAACGGCACCGCCTACCGGCTCGATGGTGGGCCGGCCATCGTAGACTTTCAGGCCTTCCTGAAGGATCTCGACGATGCCGTCCTCGCTGTTCTGGCCGATGGGGCCAAGCTGACGGTCTTTGCCAACAAGGTGCTGGGCAGCGGCGCCATGCAGGAACAGATTGCGGCGCTGAAAATCGAACTGGCCGACTGGAGCTTTCGATATCACACATTGATCGAACGCTCGCTGCCCGATCCGGCCTGGGGACCGTCACGGCTTGATGCGGTATCCATGATCTTCAACCGGCTGACAGGATTGGATATCGGCGACGGTCCGGGCCATGTCATCGCCGAGAATATTGCGGTGGCCGACGCACCCACCCGCTATCCGTTTCTGTGGAACGCTGCCCGTCAGGACAAGACGCAATGGCCCGGTTTTGCCTATAACGGCAATGAGAACCTCGGCCTTGCCCGCAATCTTG
>NZ_JBARVQ010000820.1:0-2354 GCF_049646345.1 Albidovulum sp.
GTTCGGTTCGGTGACGCATGGGCTTCGCATCAGTCAGGTGTGGTTCCTGTCGGCGGTTCCGATCGGCTTTGCGCTGGTCAGTTTGCGTCTCATCCAGTCGTTCCTTCGCGATCTCTCCGACCTTCGGCACGGGCGTCCCGTGTACGAAGGCGACAAACTGTTCGATTGAGGGCCAGCCGATGCTTTGGAATCAGCTTCAGGGACAGACGGTCGAACTTGGCTGGGACTTCTACGGTCCGGTCATCCTGTTCGTCATACTGGTGGCACTTGCCGTGCCGGTCTGGGCGGCGATCGGCGCTTCGGCGATCCTCATGCTTCTCATTTCGGGCGCATTGCCGCTGTCGCTTATCGGCGAAAGCCTTTTTCACGGGATCGACCATTTCGCTCTGACGGCGGTGCCGCTCTTCATTCTGACCGGCGACGTTCTTGTCCGGACCGGGCTCAGTCGCAAATTCCTTGATGTGGCCGAGGCGCTGACGCAATTCGCCAAGGGCGGTTTCGGATCGGCCACGGTGCTTGTCTGCGGGATGTTCGCGGCGATTTCCGGATCGGATGCGGCGGGGGCGGCGGCGGTGGGGCGGATGACGATCGACCGGCTGATCGAATCCGGTTACCCACGGCCCTATGCCTGCGCTCTGGTCGCGGCCGGTGCCTGCACCGGTATCCTTATCCCGCCCTCGATTGCCTATATCATCATCGGTCTGGTTCTGGGCATCTCGGCCTCGACCCTGTTCCTTGCCGCGGTGATCCCGGGGCTTGCGATCCTCGTCTCGATCCTGGCGACGAATATCATCATGAACCGGCTTTATGGCTGGGAGGGTGGCGGCAATATCTCATTCTCGGACTGGGCATCCCGGCTTGGAGCCGCTCTCAAATCCGGCTGGTACGCATTCATCGTCCCGGGGATCATTTTCTACGGCATCTTCTCGGGGCGGCTGACGCCGACCGAGGCTGGTGCCACCGCAGTCGTTGTCACCATCCTCATGGGGTTCGTGCTCGGCACGCTCAAGCTGTCGGATTTTCCCGCGATGCTGGTCAGTTCGGCCAAGGTCAATGGGGTCATTCTGCCGATCATCGCCTTCTCGCTGCCGCTTGCGCAGGCGCTGGCGATCCTTGGCGTTCCGCAGGGATTTGTCACGGCCGCGACGTCGGTCAGCGATGAGCCCTGGGTGCTGATCCTGATGATGGTGGGCATTCTGATCGCGGCGGGCTGCGTGATGGAGACGACGCCCAATATCGTGATCCTCGCGCCGATCCTGAAGCCCCTTGCCGACAATATCGGCATGAACGAGATCCAGTTCTGCATCATGATGATCACGGCGCTGGGGGTCGGCTTCATCACCCCGCCGCTCGGGCTCAATCTTTTCGTTGTCTCAGGTCTCACGGGCGAGTCGATCCTCAGGATCGCGTGGCGGGCCGTGCCCTTTGTCTTCTTCATGCTGATCGTCACGCTTTTCATTGCCTATGTGCCGGCAATTTCGACGACGCTTCTTCCTGATATCTACAAGTAGGACCCGGATACATGCCAAGAGAATACCTGAAGAAAGCCAAGCTTCATTCGCGCAGCGACGCGTCTGAGACAAAGCGCATCGTCCGCGAAATCCTTGACGATATCGAGGCGGGCGGCGACGCGAAGGCCCTGGAATATGCGGCAAGGTTCGACAAATACGACGGCAATGTCATCCTGACGCCGGACGAGATTGAAGCAGCCTGTGCATTGGTGCCCGAAAAGCTGAAGCGCGACATCGAGTTCAGCCATGACAATGTGCGCCGCTTTGCCGAGCAGCAGAAATCCACTGTGGCCAATATCGAATATGAGGTCGTGCCGGGCCTGATCGCCGGGCAAAAGGCGATCCCGGTCGATGCGGCGGGATGCTATGTGCCGGGGGGGCGTTACAGCCACATCGCCAGCGCGGTGATGACCGTGACCACCGCCAAGGTCGCGGGCTGCCAGCATATCACGGCTTGTTCGCCGCCGCGTCCGGGCGTCGGCATCGCGCCCGCCATCGTCTATGCCGCCCATATCAGCGGCGCCGACAAGATAATGGCGATGGGCGGGGTGCAGGGGGTCGCGGCGATGACCTTCGGCCTGTTCGGGCTGCCCAAGGCCAAGATCCTCGTCGGCCCCGGCAACCAGTTCGTGGCCGAAGCCAAGCGCATGCTTTTCGGCCGCGTCGGCATCGACATGATCGCGGGGCCGACTGACAGCCTGATCCTCGCCGACAAAACCGCCGACGCGCATATCGTTGCGACTGACCTCGTGAGCCAGGCGGAGCATGGTTACAACTCACCCGTCTGGCTGGTCACCGATGACCGTGCGCTCGCGGAAAAGGTGATGGAGATCGTGCCCCACC
>NZ_JBARVQ010000821.1:0-1948 GCF_049646345.1 Albidovulum sp.
CCGGCTCGTCTAATCAGGGGCAAAGCATCAGGGGGCCCATGCATGCGCATCCTCATCACCAATGACGACGGCATCAACGCCCCCGGGCTCGAGATCCTGCAATCCATCGCCGAAGAGATCGCGGGGCCGAAGGGCGAAGTCTGGACCGTCGCCCCCGCCTTCGAGCAATCGGGCGTCGGGCATTGCATCTCCTACACCCATCCGATGATGATCGCGAAACTCGGTCCCCGCCGCTATGCCGCCGAAGGATCACCCGCCGACTGTGTGCTCGCGGGCATCTATGACGTGCTTCAGGGCGGGCGACCCGATCTCGTCCTCTCCGGCGTCAACCGGGGCAACAATTCGGCCGAGAATGTGCTTTATTCCGGCACGATCGGCGGCGCGATGGAGGCGGCCCTGCAAGGTGTCCCCGCCATCGCGCTCAGCCAGTTCATGGGGCCTGCCACGCAAGAGCTTGAAACCCCGTTCGAAGCCGCCCGCGATCACGGTACGGCCATCGTTCGCACCCTTCTCGACAAGGGGCTTTGGGATGGCAGCGACTACCGGCTTTTCTACAACGTCAACTTCCCACCCGTCGCGGGCCAGGATGTGAAGGGCATGAAGGTCGCGGCTCAAGGCTACCGCACCGACACGTTCTTCGGGGTCGAGCCGCATATCTCGCCCTCGGGGCGCAAGTTTCTCTGGATCAAGGGCGGGCCACAGCACCACCCGACGGCACCCGGCACCGATGTCGCGGTCAATCTTGACGGCTGGATCTCGGTCACGCCGATGCGCGCTGACCTGACCGCCCATGACGCCATGGCCGAGCTTGAGGCCCGGCTGGCATGACCGACGCCGCCGAACTGAAGATGCGCTTTCTCTACGGGCTCAGGTCCAAGGGCGTCACCGACAGCCGCGTCCTGACGGCGATGGAACGGATCGACCGGGGCGCTTTCGTCAAGGGGCTCTTTGCCGAACGCGCCTATGAGGATATGCCCCTGCCCATCGCCTGCGGCCAGACGATCAGCCAGCCCTCGGTCGTGGGGCTGATGACCCAGGCGCTGGACATCTCGCCCCGCGACAAGGTGCTGGAGATCGGCACCGGCTCTGGCTATCAGGCCGCGATCCTCTCTCACCTGGCGCGCCGGGTCTATACGATCGACCGCCACCGCCGCCTCGTGCGCGAGGCCGAGGAAGTGTTTCGCAAGTTTGACCTGACCAATATCACCGCGATGACCGGCGATGGCAGTCACGGCCTGCCCGATCAGGCACCCTTCGACCGGATCATCGTGACGGCGGCGGCCGAAGACCCGCCCGGGCCCCTATTGGCTCAACTCCGCGAAGGCGGTATCATGGTTGTGCCCGTCGGGCAGTCGGATACGGTGCAGCACCTGATCAAGGTGACCCGGCTGCCGCAGGGCTACGATTACGAGGAACTGAGGCCGGTGCGCTTTGTGCCGCTGGTCGAGGGGCTGGGACAGGACTGAACGGCAGCCAGCCCGCTTTGACAACCACGACCGCCCGGGCAACAAGGGCGAGCGAAACGAGGATGCGAGCCATGACAATTTCCCGCACACGTGTTTTCCTGCGTGCCACCCTTCTGGGGGGCAGCATTCTGACCCTTGCCGCCTGCGATCCCGGCGGCAATTTCGACTATGACCTCAGGAACTTCGGTCAGGGCAACGGATTGGACACGACGGCGGCGGCCAATTCCGCCCAACCCCGGCCCCAGCCCGATGCGCGCGGCGTCATCACCTATCCCAACTACCAGATCGCCGTGGCCCGGCAGGGCGACACGGTCGAAAGCCTGTCGGCCCGGGTCGGCCTGCCGAGCGGTGAGATCGCGCGGTACAATGCCGTCGCACCGGGCACGGTGCTGCGCGATGGTGAGGTTCTGGCCCTGCCGACCCGCGTCGCGGGCGGCCTGACCCCTGCCCCGGCAGGAAGCGGCCAGATCGACGTCACCACC
>NZ_JBARVQ010000822.1:0-2863 GCF_049646345.1 Albidovulum sp.
GTCCAGATGCGAGCGTTGCAGGTTCTGCTCCATATCCCGCACGCGGTCCTTTTCCTCGACAAGCGCCCTTGCCGCATCGGGGTTCATCGTCATCAGCACATTCAGCCCTGATTGCGCGTTCGACAGGACCCGGTCGTGGAAATCGCGGATTTCTTTCCAGCCGGTTTCGGAAAAGGCGCTGCCGCTTTGATCGCGGCGGCGGGCAAGGGCCAGCATCACATCGGCGATGGTATTGCCCGCGCTTTCAAGGTTCACCGCCATATCGGCCAGCTCAAGGCTCTTCTGTGTCGCCTCTTCGCCCTCGGACATGCGATGCAGCTTGGCGAGGTAGAGCTTGACCGCGATATGCGTCTTGTCGAGTTCGGTTTCCTTGGCGCGGATCGCATCGGCGGCTGTGTCGTCCCAGTCGTCATAGAGACCGATGACCGAGCGCAGCATCGCCTCAACCCCTTCGCCCATTTGCAGGATTTCGCGCGTGGCGCAGGCCAGCGCGCGGTCGGGCTGTGACAGGGCGGCAGGGTCAAGCGCGCTGATCCGGGTAAGGTTGGCGGCCTCGGCCGGGGGGGTGATCCAGCGCGAGACCAGCGCCAGGACCGGGCCGGTCAGCGGCAGGGCGACAAGCAGCAGGATCAGGTTGAAGGCAAGGTGAAGGTTGATCACCTGCCGCGCCGGGGTCGCGCCGAGATAATCGAGCGGCGGCGCAAAGGCCGAAAGCGCGAAAAGTGCGATTGCCGCCCCGCCGCCCCTCAGCGCCAGATTGGCAACGATCACCCGGCGCGCCGAGATCTCGGCCCCGAGGGTCAACACATAGGCTATGATCGCACCGCCGAGATTTGCCCCCAGCACCATGGCCACACCCGCCGTCACCGGTAGCACGCCTTGCGCGGCGAGCGTCACAAAGAGAAGGACAGCCGCGACCGAGGAATGCACCGCCCAGGCAAAGAGCGCGCCGATAACGAAGGCGGTGACCGGATCGCCGCCAAGATAGGTCATCGCGGCGACCAGCCCCTTGCTGTCGCGCAGGGGTTCGGTCGCATCACGGATCATGGTGAGCGAGACGAAGATCAGCGCCAGCCCGATCAGCACCCGCCCGGCCATCCGGTAGTCGCGGCTTTGCGATTTGAGAAACATCGCCACGCCCGCGACCAGCAGGACCGGCACGAACCAGTCGGCACGGGTCAGGAGGATCTGCGCAACGATGGCGGATCCCAGATCAGCGCCGAGCAGAATGGCGAGCCCCGCTGCTGCGGCCAGCGTGCCTGCGGCCACGAAATTCGATGTCAGGATCGCCACCGCTGTCGAGCTTTGCAGCACGATCGCCGCCCCGGTGCCCGAAAGGGCCGCGATGGCCCGCTGGTCCGCCCCCTTTCTGAGAAGTCGGCGCAAGGGCACCGACCAGCCGCGTTCCACCCCTGTTCGCACCAGCCGCACGGCCCAGATCAGGAGGGCGGCCGCACCTGCGACATGCAGAAGGAAGAGGATGGGGGAGGTTTCTGACAAGATGTTTTCCTTGTTCGTATATGCGGCGCGAATTTTACGCAGTTGTCATGAAACTGTTACAATTGTCCAGCGGGCAGGCTGCAAGTCGGCAAGAGACTACCTGAGTCTTGTAAAGAAACCGATGTGGGTAGCGCGTACTTTTGCCAGTTTGATAGGCGATCAGGCGCGTTGGATCGCAGCGGCGATCAGGGCGGGCACATCGGGATGGGTGCCGATCGGGCCAAGCAGATGGCCAGTGAACCCCACCGTGTCCAGCGCGTCTGGGATGTCGTCGATCACATGGCCCCAGCGTGCAACGAAAAGCGGCAGGCAGAGCGCCTTGCCCCCGGCATCCCGGGCGGCATCGGTCAGGCTTGGCTCTTCCTCGATAAAACCGGTGCGGATCGCGGCGAATTGGGTTTCGTTGGCGATGGTGCGTTCGATGGCGCGCGCGGCCTCGGCCGGGTAGGGGCTGCGGCCCGAACCATGCGCGGCAAGGATCAGTGTGGTGTCGGCTTCCGCCCAGCCATGTGCGCCGGTCGCATCGCGGGCGGCGCGGATGGCGAGGGCATGCGTGTCGGGCAGAAGGCCAAAGGGCGTCAGTACCCGTAACCCTTCATGCCCGGCCTCTGACAGTCGTTTCGGCAACATCGTCCGGATGAACCAGCCATCCGCCATGAAGAACGGGAATATGGCAGGGTTTTCAGGGGTATCAAGCGCGGTCTTCAATGCATCCGGCGCGGCGAGCGTTGCCGCGCGGATCTGCCAGCCGGGCATTTGTTCGGCGACGGCGCGCGCCATTGCCGCCATGTCGGCTTCTGCAGGCGCAGGGTCCGAGGGTTGGCCATGGGCCACAATGAGGGCGGAGCGGGTCATGGCGCTGACCCTACCCAGCTTGACGGCGAAGGCAATGCATCCCGCGCCAGTGCCACCGATTTCAGGATCGCATGGCAGCCTGTGCCGGGCGCAAGGTTGAGCGCCTTGACCGACCGCATTGTGATCCGCGCGGCCAGCACCACGCCGCCGCAATCGAGGCCGATATCGGCCGATGCGGCACCGGCCGGAGCCACCGAGGTGACCGTGGCGGGCAGGATGTTCAAAGCCGATAGCCCCTCGGGCCGGTTGCGCGCCAGCATCACGTCGCGGGCGCGGATAATCAGACGCACCTCGGCCCCGTCCGGCCCCACCCGGCCCGGCGTCAGGATCGTGCCGCCGGGGAAGTGCAGCGTGCAAAGCCCGTCATCGCCCATTCCCATGATGCGCGCGGTGATCAGGCTGCCCGGCTCTTCGCCCGGCAGGTCCGTTGCGGCGGCGAGGCCGGGCAGGATCGTTTCGGCCGGGCCAAGCCCGGTCACGCGGCCATTCGCGAGGGTCAGGACCTGGG
>NZ_JBARVQ010000823.1:0-3086 GCF_049646345.1 Albidovulum sp.
GACCACGTGCAATCACGGCTTCCGCATCGGGCAAGGGCAGCTTGCCCTGCGGCGCATCGACCAACCTCAGGACATAGTGATGCCAGGGCTTCGCGGCGAAGGCTGTCAGGTTCTGGCGGCCGATGGCAAGGAAGATGCAGGAGGGTTCCTCGGGCAGGGCAGCAACGGCAGCGGCGAGGTCGGGGACATGGGTCCAGTCATCGCCCGCGCCCGCTTCCCAAGGCGTGCGTTCGAAGGCGCAGAGCGGCGTATCAGTGTCTATACAGGCGGAAACCGCATTCCGGCTCATCGTGGCGGCGAAGGGATGGGTCGCATCGACCACATGGGTTATGCTTTCGGCCCGAAGATAGGTCGCAAGGCCATCCACGCCGCCAAAGCCGCCGATACGGGTCGGCAAGGGCTGTTCGACGGGGGCGTCGGTGCGCCCGGCATAGGAAAAGACCGCATCCACGCCCTTCGCTGCGAAATGACGGGCAAGCTGGCTCGCCTCTGTCGTGCCGCCGAGAAGAAGGACGCGTGTCATGTCTGATCCGTGGCTGACGATCATTGGTCTGGGCGCAGATGGTCATGCCGGGCTTTCGGATGCAAGCCGTGTCGCACTGGCCGAGGCCGAAATCATCTTTGGTGGTCTAAGGCATCTGGATCTGGTTGCGGCAGGCGCGCGGGGTCGCGAATGGCCGGTGCCGTTCAGAATAGACCCTGTTCTTGCGGAAAAGCCCCGTAAGGTCGTGGTTCTGGCCTCGGGCGATCCGTTCTGGTTCGGGGCGGGGGGCTCGCTTTCGGCGCATCTTTCACCCGGCGAATGGGTCTCGCATCCCGCCCCTTCGACCTTTGCGCTTGCCGCATCGCGGCTCGGCTGGCGGCTGGAAGAGGTGATCTGCCTTGGCCTTCATGCCGCGCCGTTCGAACGGCTGATGCCGGTTCTGGCGCGCGGCGTGCGGGCGATCTGCCTTGTGCGCGACGGCGCGGCTGTGACAGCGCTTGCCGAATGGCTGGTCGCCAAGGGCTTCGGCCCGTCGGGGCTGACGGTGCTGGAATCGCTTGGCGGGCCGTCCGAGCGCATTCGTCATGCAACGGCAGAGGGGTTCGATATCACCGACGCCGCCTATCCGGTCGCCGTGGCGATTGTCGCCGATGGTGCTGCGGGCCTGCCGCGTGTCGCAGGCCTGCCGGATGAAATTTTCGCCTCTGACGGCGTGATGACCAAGCGGCCGGTGCGGGCGCTGACGCTTTCGGCTTTGGCACCGCGTCCCGGTGAGGTGCTCTGGGATCTTGGCGCGGGGTCGGGATCGGTCGCGGTCGAATGGTGCCTTGCCGCGCCGGGGGCTATGGCGCAAGCGGTTGAGAACCGCGCGGATCGGGCCGCGAATGTGCGGGCAAACGCGGCTGCCTTCGGCCTCTCGCACCGGATGGTTGTGACCGAGGCGGATTGGACCGCAGGCGTGGCGAAGTTGCCGAAGCCGGATGCGGTATTCATCGGCGGCGGGGCGAATTCAGCCGGAATAGACACTGTTTGGGCAGCAATCCCGGCGGGAACACGCCTTGTCGTCAACGCGGTGACGATTGAGTCCGAGGCATTGTTGGCTGCATGCCATGCCGGGAAAGGTGGACATCTGATGCGGTTCGAGATTGCCAGCACCGCCCCCCTGGGCCGGATGCGTGGCTGGGAACCGGCGCGGCCGGTCGTGCAATGGAGCGTGGTGAAATGAGGGTTGCCGGGATCGGCTTTCGCGGGGCGGCGACCGTGGCCTCACTTCTGGACGCGCTGGAACGCGCGGGCGGCGGGGCAGAGCTGTTGGCAACGGCTTCGGTCAAGGTCGATGCACCGGTGGCGCAGAACCTGGCGATAGAGCTGGGCCTCGCGATCTGCGGTTTCGGGCGCGAGGCTCTGGCGGCAGAGGACGTGCTGACGCAATCGGCAAAAGTGGCTGAACGCTTTGGCACCGGATCGGTGGCCGAGGCGGCGGCTCTGGCAGCGGCCGGGCCGGGGGCGCGACTGTTGGGGCCGCGAGTTGTATCGGGCGACGGGCTGGCCACGGCCGCCATCGCGATTGGGAGAGACGAATGACAGTACATTTCATCGGCGCCGGACCGGGCGCCCCCGACCTTCTGACCCTGCGTGGCCGCGACCTGATCGCGTCGTGCCCGGTTTGCCTTTATGCCGGATCTCTGGTGCCCGAGGCGGTGCTCGGCCATTGCCCGGACGGCGCGAAAATCGTCAACACCGCGCCTCTGTCGCTGGATGAAATCATCGCCGAGATCCAGACGGCGCATGCAGCGGGCCACGATGTGGCGTGGCTGCATTCGGGGGACCTCTCGGTCTGGTCGGCCATGGGCGAGCAGTTGCGCCGTCTGCGTGAGCTGGACATTCCCTATGACGTGACGCCGGGTGTGCCCTCCTTCGCCGCCGGGGCTGCCGCCCTTGGCGCGGAACTGACGCTGCCGGGTGTGGTGCAATCGGTGGTGCTGACCCGCACCTCGGGCCGGGCAACCTCCATGCCGCCGGGCGAGACCTTGGAGAATTTCGCCCGCACCGGTGCGGTTCTGGCGATCCATCTGTCGGTTCATGTGCTGGAGAAGGTCGTGGCGGAACTGACCCCGCATTACGGCGCGGATTGCCCGGTTGCGGTGATCTGGCGGGCAAGCTGGCCCGATCAGCGCATCGTGCGGGCGACGCTGGAAACGCTGGAAACGGCGGTCGGGGCCGAGATGGAACGCACGGCGCTGATTTTTGTCGGTCGCTCCATCGGGGCCGAGGAATTTGATGAAAGCAGGCTCTATGCCGGCGATTATGACCGCCGGTATCGCCCCGTCGGCACCGCCCCGCGTTTCCCGGAGACGGGGGCGTGACCCCTTTGGTTTCGTCCCGCCTTTGGCGGGCCGACCGAAGCCGGGGGCTGTCTGCCCCCCGCACCCCCCGAGGATATTTGCGCCAAGCGGAAGGAATAGACCGAAATGCCTGATGGTCTGATCATCTCGGCGCCAGCTTCGGGCACCGGCAAGACCACGCTGATGCTGGGGCTTCTGGGCGCGTTCCGGGCGCGGGGGCTTGAGGTGCAGCCGTTCAAGTCGGGGCCGGATTACAT
>NZ_JBARVQ010000824.1:0-2291 GCF_049646345.1 Albidovulum sp.
GCCCAGGGGGCGGTCGGGCGCTGCCCGGCTTCCAAGATCCACAAAGGGCGCAAACCGGTCCAACGCAATGCGCGGCGCTGCCCAAACGAAAAGCCCCGCCGAAGCGGGGCCCTTATTCAACCATCACAAGGCAGATCAGGCTGCGGCCTGAGCCTTTGCAATGTCTTTTTTGATCTTCAGCGCCTTCGTCGACAGCTCAACATCCTTCGCCTTCGCGAGGAACGCGTCGAGACCGCCGCGATGATCGACCGAGCGCAGGGCCGCGGCCGAGATCTTCAGCTTGAACGACTGGCCGAGCGCATCGGAAATAAGCGTGACATCGTTCAGGTTCGGCAGGAAGCGGCGGCGCGACTTGTTGTTCGCGTGGCTCACGTTGTTGCCCGACATCTGGCCCTTAACGGTCAGTTCGCAAACGCGCGACATGGGTTTCTTCCTTGTTTTTCGGGCCTCCGGGCCCGCCATCCACATATCTTCGATGGGCCCCGCGTGGCCGAGCCCTGAATTCCGTCCGCGCCATTTACGTCCTAAGCCGGATGGCGTCAAGCGATTCATCCCCGGTTTCGCGGCATCGCGGCGTCACGCAGATCGCCGTGGAACAAGCCCAACCCAGCCTATCAAACGCGCCGCCGATGGTCGACATGGCTCAGCACAAGCTTTGTAATGAAAAACCACGCCCATCGACTTCCGTATGCCCCTATCGGGATTTTCTTGACTGGGTCCGGCTGAGAGCCGACGCTGGCCCCATGGCTACGGCCGATAATGAGTGAACAGGAAGAGGTGGCACTATGGAACAGATTCTGGCGCAGATCGTCGGCGGTGCTTTGGGTGGCGTGGGCGGCGGAAAAGCGGTCAAGGGGGCCGATATGGGCAATATCGGCAATGTCATTGCCGGTGCCTTGGGCGGACTTGGCGGCGGTCAGGTTCTGGGCGGGCTGCTGGGCGGCGGCGGCGATATCGCCGCGATGGCCGGTAATCTGGTCGGCGGCGGCATTTCCGGACTGGTGGTTCAGGTGGTCGTCGGCCTTGTCCTGAAGAAAATCCGCGGCTGACGCGCCTGCAAACCCGATACTGCGGTGCCTTCGGTCAGAGCGGTCGCAGCCCCGCCGGATCATAGCCGTTGAACTGCAACACATCGCGTGCGGCCTGCATCAGATCGGGCCGCACTTCGGGCGTGCGCGACAGGATACGGGCAAACCGGCGTGACGGGGTGCCGATCACCGCAACCCGGTAATCGGCATCGACCCAAAGCACCCAGAGCGCCTCGGCCCCCTGCGGCATCTCGCGGGTGATGCGACCGGGCCCTGTGACCGATGCCGGGGCAACGAACGCCCGGGCCCCGGTCGGCCCGCAGATTGTACCGGTAACCCGGTAACTGTCCGGTGCCGTCATCGCCCAGGTTTCGGCCAAGGGGCCGCAGCCCCCCTCGCCCAGTACCGCAGTGACATGCCAGACATCCACAAAGCGGTTGGCATCGAAGGCGGCGGCCGATGACATGCCCGCGACAGGTTCCTCGACCCGCTCCGCGCAGCCTGCAAGCGCCATCGACAGCAGCACGGACAACAGGCAGGCGGGTTTCGGCATCATCTTCTCCGGCAAAATGCGCGGTCACACTCGCTGAGAGCGCAGCCATGCGCAAGCACCGCTTGTCAGGCACCGCCATACCAAATACGAAATCACTTGATGAAAACCGCAAGATCGATCTTCGCGCCGGAGCCCGGCACGCTCAGCGTTGCGGTGCTGGTGCTGGCCGATACCAATGCGCTGTCACTGGCCGCCGCCGTCGATCCGATGCGGGCGGCCAACCGGCAATCGGGGCGGCTTCTGTTTTCCTGGCGCTACTATTCCGCCGATGGCGGCCCCGTCCCGCTGACCGCCGGATTCGAGATCGCGACAACGCCCCTCACCGACCGGATCGAGGCCGACCTTCTGATGATCGTCGCGGGCTTCCGGCTGGCCGAACAGGCAACCCCGGCCCTGTTGACCAAGCTGCGCCGTCTTGCCCCCCGGGTGCGGGCCATGATCGGCATCGATGGCGGGCCGTGGTTTCTGGCCCGGGCCGGGCTGCTGGACGGACGCGCGGCCACCGTTCACTGGGAGGATCTGGAAAGCTTCGCGGACCGCTTCCCGGCCATTGACGTCCGGCAGGACCGCTATGTGATCTCGGGCCCCGTCGTGACCACCGGCGGTGCGGCACCCTGCCTTGACATGATGCTTGAACTCATCCGTGCGCGGGCGGGGTCGGAACTCGCGCTGCGGATTGCGGGCGCCTTTCTTTATGAACCCGTCCATGC
>NZ_JBARVQ010000825.1:0-4917 GCF_049646345.1 Albidovulum sp.
CGACTTCACCCAGTCGTCATAGAAACCAAGCGGCATTTCGGTGTCGGTGAAGCGCGCGATGATGTCCCAATGCAGGTCCACCGCGTTCAGTTCGATATGGGCCAGAGCATGAAGCAACGCGATGCGCCCCTGCGGCGAGCCGGGCCTGCGGCGGGGCACATCGCGCGGCGGCAGCAGTTCCGGCCTTTCCGGGCGCGAGGGCTGCATCGGCGGTGTGGCCCGGCCGATTGCCAGCGGGGTCCCCGCCGCGCGGGCCTCGCGCCAGCGCGCGGCATGGGCATGGCTGAGCGCGGTCTTGGCCCGTCCATCGGCGGTGGTCAGCACCTCCACAGCCATTTCGGCCAGCGACAGGCTCACAGCGCGCGCGCCGCGTCCAGAACCTCGGCCGCGTGGCCATTGACCTTCACCTTGGGCCAGATACGGACAATCTGGCCGGTACCGTCGATCAGAAAGGTCGTGCGTTCGATCCCCATATAGGTCCGGCCATACATGTTCTTTTCGACCCAGACCCCGTAGCGTTCGCAGGTATCGCCCGCTTCGTCCGAGGCAAGGATCACCCCCAGCCCGTGCTTGGTGCAGAATTTGTCATGCTTTTTCGCGCTGTCCTTGGAGACCCCGACCACAACAGTGCCAGCGGCGGCGAATTCGTCGGCCAGCCGGGTGAAATCAAGCGCTTCGGTCGTGCAGCCCGGCGTATCATCCTTGGGGTAGAAGTAGAGCACAACCTTCTTCGGCGCGAAACCCGCAAGCGAAACCGTAGCGCCATCGTTGCCGGGCAGGGTGAAATCCGGGGCTGTGTCGCCGGGGTTGAGCATGTCGCTGCCTCCTGTGCCATACCAATTCGCTTTGTGTTTTACTTCCATCGCCGCAAAGATAAAGGGGGGCTTCGGTCGCAGCCCCGCAGAGGTGCGGCCCAGAGGGCGACGGCGAATGAACGAAACCAGTGAAACGGGCCAGAAAGAAGAGGCCCCGCCGCGGCGCCGGCATCGGCGCCTGTGGCAGGTTTTGCTGCTGGTCATCGTTGCGATGATCGGAACCGTCGTGGCGCTGGGAATGACGGGGCAGGTGATTTCCGCGCCGGGCTGGCTGGTCTCGCGCATTGAGACGCGGGCGAATGCCGTTCTTGCGGGTGAGGCCTCGACCCGGATCGGCGGGCTGGAATTCAACGTCGACGACCATTTCGTGCCGCATATCCGCCTGGCGGATGTGGAGCTTTTTTCGCGTTCCGGCACCCGGATCGCGGTGCTGCCGGAACTTGGCGCTTCGCTGAAACCCGGCGCGGCCCTGCGCGGCCGGGTCGAGCCACGATCCCTGCGCATCAGCGGCGCACGTATCGCGCTCAGACGGTTTGAGGATGGCCGTCTTGACCTTTCGCTTGGGTCCAGCGCCCCGGCGCAAACCCTCAGCCCCGCAGAACTGTTGCAGGCTGTCGATGACGCCTTCACCCTGCCGGTTCTGCGGGACATTGACTGGATCGAGGTCGATGACCTCAATCTTAGGCTGGATGACCTAAGAACCGGACGTGTCTGGACCGCATCGGGCGGCTGGCTGAAGCTGGATCAGACCGTCGAACGGATCGAGATCGGCCTTGGCACAGAGCTGAAAGGGGCCGGGGACGCGCCTGCAACTGCGGAACTTGAGTTCTTTTCAGTGAAAGGAACGCCCGAGGCGGGGTTGTCGGTCAAAATCAAGGATGTCCCGTCGCGCGATCTGGCGGTTCAGTCGCCCGCGTTGACGTTCCTTGCCGCGCTCGACGCGCCGATTTCGGGCGCATTTGAAACCGGCGTCTGGGCGGACGGGGCCTATTCCGGGCTGTCGGCGGTTCTGGAGATCGGTGCAGGGGCGCTGCAACCGACCGAGGATGCCAATCCTGTGCGGTTCGATGGTGTCCGGCTGGCCATGGACTACAACCCCGACCGCGCGCAGGTGACCTTTACCGACATTACGGTCAACAGTGCATCCCTCAGGGTGAAAGCATCGGCCAAGGCATGGCTGAAGGACTTTGTCGGGGCCTGGCCTGAAACGCTGGTGACGCAGGTCGCGATTTCCGATCTGAAAGTCGATCCCGAAGGGGTGTTCACCGATCCGGTCACCTTCACCCATGGGGCACTCGATTTTCGCCTGCGGCTTGATCCGTTCGGGCTCGATATCGGTCAGCTGACGCTGGTCGAGAAGGATCAGCGCATCAGCGCCAAGGGCAAAGTGACCGCTAATGACGATGGTTGGGGCGTGGCGGTCGATTTCGCGATCAATGCGATCCGCTCGGACCGGCTGATGGCGCTCTGGCCGGTGGCGGCCGTGCCCAAGACCCGCGCCTGGCTTGAGGACAATGTCGCAACCAGTGAACTCTTCGATGTCACTTCGGCCTTCCGGTTGCATCCGGGGGGCGAGCCGCATTTTTCCCTTGGCTATGACTACCGCGACACCGAGGTGCGGGTGATCAAGACCTTACCGCCGATCAGGAATGGCGCGGGCTATGCGGCGATCAATGATTATTCCTACACGCTGGTCGTCGACAAGGGCCATCTGACCGCGCCTGAAGGGGGCGATATCGATGTTGCAGGCAGCGTGATGTCGATCCCCGATCTGCGCATCAAACCGGCACCTGCGACATTCACGCTGGTGACCGACAGCACGATCACGGCCGCCCTTTCACTGCTGGATCAGAAACCGTTCGAGTTTCTGACCAAGGCCGGGCGTCCGGTCGATCTGGCCGAGGGACGGGCGCGGCTGAAGACCGAGCTTGACCTGATCCTTGCCCGGAAGATCAAGCCCGAGGATGTCGGCTATCGGGTCACGGGCAAGCTGATCGATGTGCGGTCGGACACGCTGGCACCGGGGCGGATGCTGACCGCCGGGGCGCTTGATATCGCGGCCAGCAAGGAAGGGCTGAAAATCTCTGGCCCCGCAACCTTCTCGGGCGTGCCCGTCGATGCCGTTTGGCGGCAGGTTTTCGGCCCCGAACACCGAGGCAAAAGCGAAGTGGAGGGCACGGTCGAACTGTCGCAGCGTTTCCTTGATGCCTTCGATATCGGTCTGCCACCGGGCACTGTTTCGGGGGTGGGACAGGGGCGGATCGTGCTGCGGTTCGAACGCGGCAAGCCGACCGAATTCCGCCTCGGGTCCGAGATCAGGGGGCTTGGCCTCTCCATTCCGCAGGTGGGATGGTCGAAAAGCACGGGGTCAACCGGGCGCCTGGCGGTCGTGGGGCGGCTGGGCCAACCGGCCGAGGTTGATCTGATCGAGCTTGAGGCATCGGGCTTTGCCGCGTCCGGCCGGGTATTTTTGACGCGAGAGGGCGGGTTTGAGGCTTTGCGCCTGAATTCCCTGAGCATTGGCGACTGGTTCAAGGGGGCCGGGACGTTGCGTGGCCGCGGCAAGGGGATCGCACCTGCGGTGGTTGTCGAAGGCGGCAATCTCGACCTCAGGCGGGCATCGTTCGGGCGTGGCTCTGGCGGGGCAGGGGCGCCCTTGTCGGTGGCTTTGGACCGGTTGCAGGTTTCGCAAGGCATCGCGCTGACCGGATTTCGTGGCGATTTCGATACGCAAGGCGGGCTTGCCGGGGACTTCACCGGGCAGATCAACGGCGCGGCCTCTGTCACCGGGCGGGTGACACCTGCCGGAAACCGCAGCGCAATCCGTATCCGCTCGGCTGATGCGGGCGCGGTCCTGCGCGCGGCCAACATCTTTACACGCGGCGTCGGCGGCGCGCTTGACCTTTCGCTCAGCCCGGTCGGGGGCGAGGGCCAATATGACGGGCGCGCCGTCATCGAAGGGTTCCGTGTTGTCGATGCGCCGGCCCTTGCCTCGCTTCTCGATGCCGTTTCGGTTGTCGGCCTACTGAACCAGTTGAACGGGCCGGGTATCCATTTCGACCGCGTCGCGGGTGATTTCCGGCTGTCACCGGGTGGCGTCCATATTCGTCAGGGATCCGCTACGGGCCCCTCGCTTGGTATCTCGGCCGAGGGGATCTATGACACCGGTGCCGGGCGCATCGATCTTCAGGGCACGGTATCGCCTGTCTATCTGATCAACCAGATCGGCCGGGCCGTCTCGCGCGAGGGCGAGGGGCTTTTCGGCTTCAACTATCGCCTGTATGGAGGAGCCGACGCGCCGCAGGTCAGCGTCAATCCACTCTCAATCCTCACCCCGGGCATGTTCCGCGACATTTTCCGCTCCAACCCGCCGAAACCCAAACAATGAAGCTTTCCGATTTCGATTTCGATTTGCCCGAGGGGCTGATCGCCACCCGGCCCGTGCGACCGCGTACCGCCGCCCGGCTGTTGGTGGCCGAGGGCGACGCGATGCGCGATCTGCATGTGCGCGACCTCATCGACCTGCTTGGCCCCGGCGACCGATTGGTCCTGAACGATACCAAGGTGATCCCGGCACGGCTGGCGGGCACCCGAACCCGGGCGACGGGGCAGGGTGAGGCGGTGGCGAAGGTCGAGGTGACGCTGCTGGAGCCGCGCCCGGGCGGGCACTGGGCGGCACTCGCCAAGCCCTTGCGCAAAGTGAAAGAGGGCGAGGTGATCCGGTTTTCCGATGTGCTCTCGGCCAAAGTGGTGGGAATCGCCGAGGGGCAGGCGGAACTGAACTTCAACCTGACCGGCCCCGATTTCGACGCGGCACTGGCCGAGGCGGGGGCGATGCCGCTGCCGCCTTATATCGCGGCACTCAGGGCCCCTGACGCGCAGGACCGCGAGGATTATCAGACGGTCTTTGCCCGCAATTCCGGGGCGGTTGCCGCGCCGACGGCGTCGCTGCATTTCGACGGTGACCTCTTGGCGCGACTTGCCGCCAGGGGCGTGGCTTTCACCCATGTCACGCTGCATGTGGGCGCGGGCACCTTCCTGCCGGTGAAGGTAGAGGATGTGACAACCCACCGGATGCATGCCGAATGGGGCGAGGTCAGCG
>NZ_JBARVQ010000826.1:0-3877 GCF_049646345.1 Albidovulum sp.
CCACCAGCGTTTCGGGTGCGGCAAAATCGGTGTCGCCGGTCAGCTGGCTCACGATCTTCACCGTCATCGTCGTCATCGCCTCGAACGGATTGAGGCTCAGTTTCGCCGCCGCTCCTGCGCCCAGAACCACGATCATCGTCTCACCTATGGCGCGGGATGCGGCAAGCAGCACCGCGCCCACAATGCCCGGCAGTGCGGCGGGCAGGACGACCTGACGGATGGTTTCGGATTGCGTGGCCCCGAGGCCGAGCGACCCGTCACGTAAGGACTGCGGCACGGCGTTGATGATGTCGTCGGAGAGCGAGGAGACGAAGGGAATGATCATCACGCCCATGACAAGCCCCGCCGTCATCACCGAGGACGCGCTGGTGCCAAGGCCCAAGGGCTGGGCAAAGTAGTCGCGCAGCAGCGGGCCGACAGTGATCAGGGCGAAAAGCCCGTAAACGATGGTCGGGATACCCGCGAGCATCTCGATGGCGGGCTTGGCGAAGCTGCGGAACTTAGGCCCGGCATATTCCGACATATAGATCGCGGCGAAGAGGCCGATAGGAACGGCAACAGCAAGCGCGATCAGCGAGATGTAGAGCGTGCCCCAGAGAAGCGGCAGAATGCCAAGGTCGGACCCGCCGCGGAAATTCGGCTGCCAGACCGTGCCGAAAAAGAAATCGGTCCACTGATATTGCCGGAAGAATTGCCCCGTCTCGAACAGCATCGACAGAACGATGCCGAGCGTCGTGGCGATGGCAATGAATGATGACAGGATCAGGAGGCCCTTGACGCACGCCTCGACGATATTACGGGCGCGAACCTCTGTCCCGGTGTTCCAGATCGCGACAAGCCCGCCAACAGCGCCCAATCCCAGCGCAGACCAGCCCGTGACCGGATGGTGCAACACACCCGCCATAGCGGCAAGCACCAGAAGCCCAAGCGCGGGCAATGCGAGGAACAGGACGACCTGCCAGCCGAAATATGACGGCAGTGAATGCAGTTTGCGGGCATCTCCGCCTGCGACCGCAAGCGCCCTTCCCCGGCCGAGGAAAAACCCGGCCAGCGTCAGCGCGGCCAGGATCAGGAGCACCATTCCAGTTGTCATCGGGCCGCCTTCACGAATAGGTGGCCCGGCGCAGGATGTTCCGCGCCGGGCCGGTGTCAGATCAGTTCATTAGCTCTTCGCCGGAAACCGCTTCTTGCGTCGCGGCCAGTTCCGGGTCGGAGACGAGGCCGTATTCGGCCAGCGGGCCATCGGGGCCTGCCATGTCGTCAGAGACGAAGAACTCGGCATAATCCTTCAGGCCGGGGATCAGTTCGATATTTGCCTGCTTGACGTAGAAGAAGAGCGGGCGCGAAACCGGGTAGTCGCCGCTGGCGATGCTTTCCACCGAGGGCGTCACGCCGGACATGGTCGCGACCTGAAGCTTGTCAGTGTTGTTCTCAAAGAAGGCCAGACCGAAGACGCCGATGCCGTCCTTGTTCGATTCGATGCGCGCCAGTGTCTCGGTATAGTCGCCGTCGATATCGACCGAGCGGTTGTCGCTGCGCAGCGTGATGCAGGCTTTCTCGGCCGCATCTTCATCGCCCTTGGCGGTGGTCAGGACTTCCATCGCGCCGGTGGCTTCGCAGCCTGCGAGGATCACCTTTTCCTCGAACACTTCACGGGTGCCGTGCTTGGTGCCGGGAACGAAGGCCATGATTTCCTGATCCGGCAGGGCGGGGTTCACTTCGGACCACTTGGTGTAGGGATTGGCGACAACCTCGCCATCAACGACAACCTCGGCGGCCAGCGCCATATACCAGTCTTCCGGAGTGAATTCGAAACCGTTGCCATTGATGTCGCTGGCAAAGACGATCCCGTCATAACCGATGCGAACCTCGATGATGTCGGTCACGCCATTCTCGGCACAGACGGCGATTTCTTTGTCCTTGATCTGACGCGACGCATTGGCGATGTCGATCGTGTTCTCACCCACGCCTTCACAGAACTTCTTGAGGCCAGCGGAGGAACCGCCCGATTCCACGACCGGTGTCGGGAAGTCGAAGTTTTCGCCAAAGGATTCGGCGACGATGGTCGCGTAAGGCAGAACGGTGGACGATCCAGCAATCTGGATCTGGTCGCGGGCCTCTGCGGCGGTTGCGGCGGCGGCGAGCGCGAGGGCCGAAGTGGCGAGCGTCAGGGTTTTCATTGCATACTCCTGCAAGTCGGGTTCTGGCCGCCCCCTGGCGACCTTGGCCGCTCTCTAGGGCCGTGCCGCTATGCTTTTGTGACACTGACGTAACGGTTTCATGACAGCGCCCGGATGGGGCGGGCCAGAATGTAACGCCCCGATGTCAGGTTTTTGGCAGTATGATAATGAATTTACTGCCTTTTCCGGGCTCACTTTCAATCTTCAGACGTCCCCTGTGGCGGTTGACGATATGTTTTACAATCGCCAGCCCCAACCCTGTACCCCCCTGTTCGCGACTGCGATGGGTATCGACGCGGTAAAAACGTTCGGTGAGTCGCGGCAGGTGCAGGGGACCGATTCCCTCGCCCCGGTCGATGACCTCCACCTGTATCGCAGCGCCCTTCAGGACCGGCTCATGCTGAAGCTCGGTCACCCGGATCATGACCTCCTTTCCCCCCCCACCGTATTTGATCGCGTTTTCCACAAGGTTGTGGAAGACCTGCGTTAGCTGATCACCATCGGCCCGAAGGCGAACCGGTCCCTCTGCCATCTCAAGCCTGAGGTCGATACCGCCTGATGCTGCCGTTTCACGGTGCGATTCCAGAAGCGTTTTCAGAAGCACCGCGATATCGACCTCATTCGCCGGTCGACGACGCTCTTCGGCCTCAACCCGGCTGAGAGACAGAAGATCGCTGACCAGACGGATCATCCGACCCGCCTCGCGTTCCATGATGCCAAGAAACCGGTCCCGCGCCGCAGGATCATCCCGCGCCGCGCCGCGCAGGGTTTCGATGAACCCCACAAGGGCGGTCAGCGGTGTGCGAAGCTCATGGCTGACATTGGCCACAAAATCCCGTCGCATGACGCCTGCCTGCTCGATCGGGGTCAGGTCTTCAAACGCGACCAGCACACCTTTTACGGTTGTTGTGATCATCGGCGTGAAAGTCACGGTAAGATGGGTTTCATTGCCCCCCGCCGTCAGGATCAGCCGTTTTACATGCGTCTTGTCGCCCGAAAGGCTGGCTTCCAGCCCCCCCAGAAACTCCGGATGCCGCAAAAGTGCGCTGCATGTCCTGCCTTCGGGCGCAGGCCCGAGAATCGCCGCACAGGCACGATTGGCAATCCTGACCCGTTCATCGGCGTCGACAAAGGCAACAGCGATCGGTAGCGCATCCAGAACCGTCCGCATCGCATCAAGCTGCATCACACCAATCCAATCTATGCCCGGCCGCAGACTGCGCCGAGGTCAGAAAAAAGTAAATATTTGACGTTACATAGCTTTTCACCACGAATGCGCAGGGATATTATTCGTTTGTATGCGAGTGATGTCAGCAGTGTTTTTCGTCGAACTCCGAGTATTTTACTCATAAGGTAGTGCATGTCCGTTCGTAGGTCTGACCCGGCAAAGCATCCAAGATATTCGCAAACATTACCGGGCGCCAAACCGTTGGATGACGGGCCGATCTGTGTGCTTGCGGTCGATATGCCACCATCTTTCGTGGATAAGATTCGCCACCGCACCGGGTCTGAGGTCGTCGAAGTGGCGTACCCCTCGCTCACAGTTGCCTTGCTGGCTCAACTGACGCCGGATGCGGTTTTTGCGCCATTGATGGGGCCGGATTTCGATATCGTCGAAGTTGCAGAACGCTTGGAGAAGCTGGCCTTTGGCGGTCATCTCTTTGCCGTGACCAGTCCTATACCGGATGCGGATACAG
>NZ_JBARVQ010000827.1:0-1946 GCF_049646345.1 Albidovulum sp.
CCCAAGCGCGTTGTCAGTCATACGCAGCCGCGGGACATAACCGAAAATACAAGACGCGGCTGATAACCCCATACCTTTCAGATTCGGCGGGCATACGCTTTGCAGCAACCAAGGCCGACACCGCACAAAAGAGCGTGCCTTGTTTTCTGGCCACAGACAAAACGAAAACGGCGCCCGCGAAGGGCGCCGTTCCGAACTTGCTTCCCGATCCGCTCAGGCGGCTTCGGTGATGAACTTGACCGCGTCGCCGAAGGTCTGGATGGTTTCGGCGGCGTCATCGGGGATCTCGATCCCGAATTCTTCTTCGAACGCCATGACCAGCTCGACCGTGTCGAGGCTGTCCGCGCCCAGATCGTCGATGAACGAGGCGCTCTCAGTCACCTTGTCCTCTTCGACGCCAAGATGCTCGACGACAATTTTCTTCACGCGATCTGCGATGTCGCTCATGTCAAATCCTCATTTTCGCGGGGCGCCCCCGCCTTCTGGTCTCTTGCTCGGTCCGAGCGGCTCATGCCCCGCATAAAGCAAAGGCAACCGGAAAAGCGCATGTCCGTCCCGGCACTTCGCCGCCGCCTATAGCACAGTCTAATCCCGAGGCAAACGCTTTCGCAATCACCATTGCACCCGGCGATGACCACAGGTTGTGGGTCGGGCGGGATTGACCTAGCGTCGCGTGAATTCTGCCCGGACGGACAATTCTATATGACCTATGATCTGGCGTTCATTCTGCTCCACTTGGTGATCGCGCCCTGCTGGTTTCTGCTTTTCTTCGCGCCACGCGCTGTATGGACAGAGAGGCTGGTCCACTCGGCGCTGATGCCCGCACTGTTGGGCTGCATCTATATGGTTCTTTTGTGTGCCGGGATCTTTCTTGGCCAGGCCAATCCCGATGCGGGCATGGAGAGCCTGCCTGCCGTCATCGCCCTTCTGTCGCATCCAAACGGTGCGCTGACCGGCTGGGTGCATTTCCTGATCTACGATCTGTTCGTCGGCGCCTGGATCGCGCGCGATGCCGCGCGCCTTGGTCAGTCGCATCGCTCGACCCTGCCCGCGCTGGCCTTTGCCCTGATCTTCGGTCCGGTCGGCCTGCTCATCCACCTTGCCCGGCGCGCGTTGACGACCCGCGCCGGAACAAGGCTTTCCGAGGCCTGACGGATCAGACCATATCCAAACCGCCATTCACATGAAGGGTGGCACCCGTCACATAACCCGCCTCGGCACTGGCAAGGAAAAGCACGGCCGCGGCGATCTCTTCAGGCGTGCCCATGCGGCCCGCCGGGATATTGGTAGAGATCCGGTCTTTCTGTTCATCGTTCAGCTTGTCGGTCATCGCGGTGGCGATGAAGCCGGGGGCGACGCAGTTTACGGTGATGCCACGGCTCGCCACTTCCTGCGCCAGCGCTTTTGACATGCCGGTCAGCCCGGCCTTCGCGGCGCAATAGTTGCCCTGCCCGGGATTGCCGGTGGTGCCGACGATCGAGGTGATATTGACGATCCGGCCCCAGCGCGCCTTCATCATCGGCCGCATCACGCCCCGGCAAAGCCGGAAGCTGGAGGTGAGGTTGACGTCGATCACCGATTGCCAGTCGTCATCCGACATCCGCATGAACAGGTTGTCGCGGGTGATGCCCGCATTGTTCACCAGAATATCGAGCCCACCCATCGCCGCGATGGCCTGTTTCGGCAGCGCCTCGACCGCCTCGGCATCCGAAAGGTTGCAAGGCAACACATGCGCCCGTTCGCCAAGCTCAGCCGCCAGCTCCTGCAAAGGCGCCTCGCGCGTCCCGGACAGGGCGACGGTCGCGCCCGCACCATGCAGCGCCCTGGCGACCGCGCCGCCGATCCCGCCCGATGCGCCGGTGACCAGCGCCGTTTTTCCTGTCAGATCGAACATCGCCTGCTCCTCATCTTCTTCTGTTCAAAAATACTCCGGGTGGGGTCCGGGG
>NZ_JBARVQ010000828.1:0-12927 GCF_049646345.1 Albidovulum sp.
TCGATACGCTGATCATCATCCCGAACCAGAACCTGTTCCGTCTGGCCAACGAAAAGACCACCTTCACCGATGCCTTCGCCATGGCGGACGATGTCCTCTATCAGGGCGTGAAGGGGGTTACAGACCTCATGGTCCGCCCCGGCCTGATCAACCTCGATTTCGCCGATGTCCGCGCCGTGATGGACGAAATGGGCAAGGCGATGATGGGCACGGGCGAAGCGAGCGGCGAGGATCGTGCGGTCCAGGCGGCCGAGAAGGCGATTGCCAACCCGCTCTTGGACGAAATCAGCCTGAAAGGTGCCAAGGGCGTCCTGATCAACATCACCGGCGGGTCCGACCTGACGCTCTTCGAACTCGACGAAGCGGCGAACCGTATCCGCGAGGAAGTGGACCCGGACGCCAATATCATCGTCGGCTCCACGCTTGATGACAGTATGGAAGGCCTCATGCGGGTTTCGGTTGTCGCGACCGGTATCGATGCCGCCGTTGCGCAGACCGAGGTTCCGACGCCGCGCCGCCGTCTGGCCGAGCCGCTGCAGCCCGTAGCTATCACCGAGCCCGAGCCGGTCCACGCCCCCGCGCCGCAGCCCGAGCCGGTTCGTGCGGTTGAACGGCCTGTCGCCGCTTCGGCCCCGGAACCGCGCCGTGAGGAACGCCGCGAAGTGGTGGCCGAGCGAGAAGAAGAGCGCACGCTGTTTGATGCGACCTCGGCCGGGGGCGATCTGCCGCCGCCCGCCTATCAGCCCGAGCCGCGCCACCAGCCGGAAAACCTGCATGTCGAGGATGATCCGCAAAGCTTCGTTGCACCGCGCCCCCGCACGCCGGGTACGCCGACACCGGAAGCCCTGGCCCGTTTGCAGGCCGCCGTCAGTCGCGCCCCCGGTCAGGGTCAGCGTCAGCCAGCGGCCCCGCAGCCGGTCCAGCGCGCACCGCAAGCGGCAGGAGACAAGCCGCGTTTCGGCATCAACTCGCTTCTGAACCGGATGACCGGCCACGCGGCCGAGCAGCCGCAGCGGACGACGCCGACACTGCGCCAGACTCCGCCCCCGCAATCCGCCTATGACGACGATTCCGAGGTGGATCCGGATCAGGAGCGGATCGAGATTCCGGCCTTTCTGCGGCGTCAGGCCAACTAAGCGCGGTCACAAATTGACGGAAAGCGGCCGGCACATGCCGGCCGTTTTTATTTGTGCATCAATGAGTTGCGGACGGAAATCGGAGCAGCGGCAGGGCTTTGCCGAAGTTTTAGGAAATTGTTCCATTCCGTTGCAAAGAGTGAGTTGGCTTTCGCACCACGCCCGATTACCTCCACGCTAGCCAAAAGCCGTTAACGGCTGTGAAGGGGTAAACGTGCAGACGACGATCCGATCATCGGTTACTTTCGCGGGTGTAGGCCTGCATTCCGGCCTGCGCGCGCGGATGACGATCCTGCCCGCTTCGGCGGAATACGGGATCTGGTTCCGCCGCACGGATGTGATCGGTCGCGATGCGATGGTTCAGGCGCATTGGGCGGCTGTTTCCGACGCCACGCTCTGCACCCTGATTTCCAATTCCGCGGGCACCTCGGTGTCGACGATCGAACATGTGATGGCCGCGCTTGCGGGCTGTGGCATCCACAATGCGCTGATCGAGATCGACGGGCCGGAAGTGCCGATCCTTGATGGGTCCTCGGCACCGTTCGCCTCGGGCATCATGGCGCGTGGGGTTCGGGTGCTGGATGCGCCGTTGCGCTGCTTTGAAGTGTTGAAGCCGGTCGAAGTGACGCATGGTGACGCCGTTGCCCGGCTGGAGCCGTCGGACACGCTGGAAATCGAGTTTGAGATCGATTTCACCGACGCCGCCATCGGTCATCAGCAAAAGCGCATGTCGATGGCCAATGGCGCTTTCCTGCGCGAACTGAGCGATTGCCGCACCTTCTGCCGTCAGGCGGATGTCGATGCGATGCGGGCAAGCGGCCGGGCGCTCGGCGGCAATCCAGGCGAAAACGCGGTGGTTTTCGACGGTGACCGGGTGGTGAGCCCGGGCGGTCTGCGCCGCGCCGATGAACCCGTGCGCCACAAGATGCTGGACGCCTTGGGCGACCTCGCTCTGGCGGGTGCGCCGGTTCTGGGCCGTTACACTGGCGTGCGTGCGGGGCATGCGATGACCAACCGGCTGTTGCGGGCACTCTTTGCCGATCCGTCGGCCTATCGTATTGTGGATTGCGATGCGGCGACCCGCCGCCGCCTGCCGGGCTCTGACATCAATCGCGCCGATATTCCGGCCGTCGCCTGACAGACCGCATCAGCACAGCGATCAGGCAAACCGGGGCGGTTGATCCGCCCCGGTGCCACTTTCAGTAAACTTTTTCAAGGGTCGCGATGCTGATATGCGGCCAGGTCGCCCGACCGGGCAACTGATCCTCCCGCCCGAAGAAATTCAGCATTACGACCTGCGAATACTGCATCCGCAGGCGCGGCTTGCCCTTGATCTTCTTACCCGCCAGTTCCTGTATCCAGAACGTCGACCGCATGCTGACTGGTTCGGCCTCACGCGTGGTGAAGGGCATGTTGCTGACACCGCCAGTGGCCCGCTTGCTGTCGACCGTCAGCACGGTTGTACGTTTGATATCGACCCCCTGATTGGCGAAGCTGAGGATCGCGTTCATGTTGTTGGGGCTGAAACCGGGAAAGCCCGGAACCCCGGTCACGGTGCCCATGAACGGGGTGTCGACATAGTGCTTGTAGGGCGCTAGATAGGGGTCCGAGCGGAAGTCATAGGCGTCGGGTGGCAGGTTTTCGATGGTCTCATGCCGCCCAATGGGAAAGCCGTTTATCGGCGGGATGACCGGCGCGCCCTTGATGATGCTGCTTTCGCCAAGCGCCAGCACCGAATTGCCATGCGGGATCGAGGCAAGGCGCGCAATATCGATATTGTCGGTTCTTAGGTCGCGCGCATAGAGCCAGAGGCCGGGTTCATGGTGGATCGGAGCCCCGATTGGTCCGCGATGGCTGCTTGGCGGGCGGTCATCGACGGCGATCTGCTTGATCTGTTGCTGATAGTCGAGGGTGACAACTTCCTGATCAAAATTCGACGCCGGGTTTCCAGGACGCCGGAGGCCGCGATTGGGAACCGCGCTATCGATAAGGCTGAAGGTCAGGTCCTCTCTATATTGGTTCATCAGAACCCGGTAGTTGAACCCTTGCGGCGGCGGCGGCGCTTCCTGAAACGGCAGAGCGATCATGTTCCATCCCGTTCCCTCGCCCACCCATTTACCGGGAAGATGCTTCAACGGGCCGAGAATGTCCTCAGGCGCATCCGCATCATGGGTTTTGTAGAGCTTGCGTTGATAGACAGGGGATTTGGTTTTTCGGGCCATAACGTGCTCCAAGATATTGATTTAAATAAAAAGTTGTTCGTTGAACAAGAGTGGTCGCAGGCGAAAAGTGCTGCCTGTAACAGAGGTACTATACACGATCAGGGCATCTGTAGCGAGATTGTTGTCTGATCCGGCGGCGGGCGGGCTCACCTGATGGTTGTCGCGCGGCGGGAAACCGGATGTTCCTGCGCGGGGATGGGGCTGACAATTGGCGTTTTGCGCCCCGGATTTTTCTGTGCTAGACGAGGCAGGTACTGCGGTCGGGTAGGGGCCGCTACATCAATATAGTATGCAAGAATCAAGGTAGGCGGGCATGGGTCGGGGCATCAGGGCGGCAACTCTTGTCGGTGGCCTCGTTTTGGCTTTGATGGTTTCCGGCTGCGGTCGACGGGCTGCAGTTGTGAATCTGGAGAACCTTGATGCCGCGACGATCTATCAGCTTGGCGAGCGTGAACTTGAAACCAGCCGCAAGAGCGAGCAGGCGGTCAAGTATTTCGCCGAAGTTGAGCGTCTTTACCCCTATTCCGAATGGGCCAAGCGCGCGCTGATCATGCAGGCCTTCGCCTATCACAAGCACCGTGATTATGAGGAAAGCCGCGCAACAGCGCAGCGTTACATCGATACCTATCCGGCGGAAGAGGATGCGGCCTATGCCAAGTTCCTGCTGGCGCTTTCCTATTATGACCAGATCGACGAGGTAGGCCGCGATCAGGGCCTGACCTTCCAGGCGTTGCAGGCCCTGCGCGCGGTGATCGAGGAATACCCCGACAGCGACTATGCCCGCTCGGCGATCCTGAAGTTCGATCTGGCCTTCAACCATCTGGCCGCGAAAGAGATGGAGATCGGGCGCTACTACCTCAAGCGCAAGCATTACACCGCCGCGATCAACCGGTTCCGCGTCGTGGTCGAGAACTTCCAGACCACGACCCATGTGCCGGAAGCCCTGCACCGTCTGGTCGAGGCCTATCTGTCGCTGGGCTTGACCGATGAAGCGCAGACGGCTGGTGCTATCCTGGGCCACAACTTCCAGTCCACGGATTGGTATGAGGACAGCTATGCGCTTCTGACCGGGCGCGGATTGCGGCCCGAAGCGAAGGGCGACAGCTGGTTGGCCAAGGTGTATCGCCAGGTCATTCGCGGCGAATGGCTGTGACAAACGGGCGGTGCGTGCCAGCACGCACCCTACGGGGCGGATATGCTGCGCTCGCTTGAGATACGCGACATGCTGATCATCGACCGGCTGGAACTGGATTTCCGGCCGGGTCTGAATGTGCTGACCGGTGAGACCGGGGCGGGCAAGTCGATCCTTCTCGATTGTCTCGGTTTCGTGCTGGGCTGGCGTGGGCGGGCTGAACTGGTCCGTGCGGGTGCCGATCAGGGAGAGGTCGTGGCGGTCTTTGATCTGCCCGCAGGCCATGCGGCCCGAGCCGTGCTGGAAGAGGCCGGGCTGGAGGCAGAGGACGAACTGATCCTGCGCCGGGTCAACACGGCTGACGGCCGCAAGACCGCCTGGGTCAATGACCGGCGCAGTTCGGGCGAGGTGTTGCGAGCGCTTTCGGACACGTTGATCGAGTTGCATGGCCAGCATGACGACCGGGGCCTGTTGAACCCGCGTGGTCACCGGCAATTGCTGGATGTCTTTGCCGGGGTCGATCCGGGGCCGCTGCGTCGGGCCTGGACGGCCCGCGCCGAGGCACGAAAGGTGCTGGCTACGGCCGAGACTGCCCTGGCCGAGATACGCAGCGAAGAGGAATTCCTGCGCCATGCGGTGGCCGAACTCGACAAGCTCGACCCGCAGCCGGGCGAGGAGGCGGATCTGGATGCCCGCCGTCGCCTGATGCAGGCCGGTCAACGCATCCGCGAGGATATCGCACGGGCCGCGCAGGCTTTGGGGTCTGACGGCGCAGAGGGCCTGATGGCGGATGCCGCCCGCTGGCTCGATGGCACCGTGGAACAGGCCGACGGTGCGCTTGACGAACCGATTGCTGCGCTGGGACGTGCGATCACCGAGCTTGGCGAGGCCGTGCAGGGGGTCGAGCTTTGCCTCGACCGCCTCAGCTTCGATCCGCGCGAGATGGAGGCGGTCGAAGAACGCCTGTTTGCGATAAGGGCACTGGCGCGCAAACATGGCGTGCTGGCCGACGATCTGGGCGGCTTTGCGGAAGGGCTGCGCGACCGGCTCGCCTCGCTTGATGGCGGGGCAGAGAATATCCGTGCGCTGACGAAGGCGGTCGAAGCGGCGGATGCCGTCTATGATGCGGCGGCTTCGGCGATATCGACGCAGCGGTGGGAGGCAGCGGGGCGGCTTGATGCCGAGATTGCTGCCGAACTCGCGCCCCTTAAAATGGAGCGCGCGCATTTCGCGACCTCTTTCACCGAGGCCGAACCCGGCCCCGAAGGTGTCGATCAGGTCGAATTCACCGTGGCCACCAACCCCGGCGCACCCGCTGGCGCGCTGAACCGCATTGCTTCGGGCGGCGAGCTGTCGCGCTTCCTTCTGGCGCTGAAAGTGGTGCTGGCGCGGGGTGGCGAGGCGCTGACGATGATTTTCGACGAGATTGACCGGGGTGTCGGTGGCGCGACCGCCGATGCGGTGGGCCGCAGGCTCGCCCGGCTGGCCGAGACTGCGCAGATCCTTGTCGTAACTCATTCCCCACAGGTCGCGGCGCGCGGCGCGCATCACTGGCGGGTGGAAAAGAAGGTTGAGGCCGAGATGACGACCTCGACCGTCCTGCCGCTGGCGCCCGAGGCGCGGGTGGACGAACTGGCGCGGATGCTGTCGGGTGAGAATGTCACTGATGCCGCCCGCGAAGCGGCGCGGGCATTGCTGACGGGTTAAGGCGGCCTGTCAGCCCTCGTCCCAGCCATAGACCTGCAACCCGATCCCGGTATCGGCGAAATCGGTGCGGTTGAGATAGGCTTTCCCCGCCTCGCGCATCGCCATGGGATCATGACCTTCCCCGAGCATTCGCGTCCGCATCCGTTCGCGTGAGGCGCTGAAAAGGCGGTCCGGTAGGGCGCTGAGAATGTCCTGCATCCCGTTGGCCTCCAGCCAGGTTTCCATCGCGTAGAAATAGACCTCGTCGAAGCGGCGAAGGCGGTCTTTCCAGGGCTTCACCGGCCCGGTGAAATGGACAAGGCGCGGATTGCGCAGCGGGATCAGGTGGTCGTAGCGCATATTCGCCTGCCAGTTCCAGCTGGGTGAAAGTTCCAGCCAGTTGCCGTTGACGGCGGCGTTCAGGGCGGATTGATCGGAATAGTGGCACTTTTCAGGGTGATCGCGCAGAAAGGCGAGCGATCGGGCCGAGACCTCCTGCTCCAGATAAAGAGGTCCGTTGGCTATCAGGATACCGGCATTGAAATACTGTCCGGCGACGCCGTCGGGCAGGTTCGGAAAATAGTTCCGGGCGACCCAACGCTCGGGCTTGTCACCCCAGAGCGAACGGTCACGGATGGCCGCAACGGGCTTGTCATGCCCTGCAAGCGGGGTCAGTTCGGCGAAACTGCCCCAGCGCAGGAAGATATCGACATCGGAATAGGCGACCTGTTTGTAAGCCGCGCAAAGCTCCTCAAGCGCAACGATGCGCAGCAGGGCGGTTGTGGTCAGATGGCTGGAGATGCCGACCTGTTCGTCAACCTCGGGTGCCTGTTTTTCAACCACGGTCACCCGGTCGCCGAGCAGGTCCCTGAAACGCGCGTCGAGCGGATCGGAACAGTAAAGAAAATGGTCGAGCCGCCCTTCGCGGTCGCTGGCGAGTGACCGGGCGAGGAAAAACGCAGCCTGCCAGAACAGGTTCCGGTCGCTGCAGACGACGACGGCCATCTCTGCCTGCTGTCTTTTCCGCCCCATACATGTCCCCGTCATGCTGTCTGTCCGGTGTTAGGATATCACCGAACCAAGGTCCATAAAGGGATTGCCGGGGATTATGCTTGCCTGATCCCGGTCTTTGGCATAAGCGATGGGCAACCCGAACTCCAAGGACCCGTGATCCAGATGCGTCTTTCCCGCTATTTCCTGCCCGTCCTCAAGGAAAACCCCGCCGAGGCGCAGATCGTCAGCCACCGCTACATGCTGCGCGCGGGCATGGTCAAACAGGCTTCGGCCGGTATTTATTCCTGGCTGCCGATGGGCTTCAAGGTGCTGCGTAAGCTGGAAAACATCATTCACGAGGAACAGGCCCGCGCGGGTCACATTCCGATCCAGATGCCGATCCTGCAGGGCGCGGACCTTTGGCGGGAAAGCGGCCGCTACGACGACTACGGCGAAGAGATGCTGCGCATGAAGGACCGTCATGGCCGCGACATGCTCTACACGCCGACGGCCGAGGAACTGGTCACGGATATCTTCCGCGCCCATGTCGGCAGCTACAAGGAATTGCCGCTGACGCTCTATCAGATCCAGTGGAAGTTCCGCGATGAGATCCGGCCCCGTTTCGGCGTCATGCGCGGTCGCGAATTCCTGATGAAGGATGGCTATAACTTCGACCTGACAAAGGAAGACGCGCTGCACTCCTATAACCGCCATCTGGTCAGCTACCTGCGCACCTATGAACGCATGGGGCTTCAGGCGATCCCGATGCGTGCCGATAGCGGTCCGATCGGAGGCGATGATACGCATGAATTCCTGGTTCTGGCCGAGACCGGCGAATCCGAGGTCTTCTATGACAGCCAGATCACCGATCTGAAATTCGGCGACCGCGAGATCGACTTTGACGACCGCGCGGCCTGTCAGGCAGTGCTTGAGGAGTTTACCTCGCGCTATGCCCGCACGGATGAGACCCATGACGAAGCGCTGTTCAACAAGATCCCCGAAGAGCGCCGCCGCGTAGCCCGCGGCATCGAGGTGGGGCAGATCTTCTATTTCGGCACTAAATATTCCGAACCTTTGGGTGCCACGGTCGTCAATGAAAAGGGTGAGCGGGTGCCGGTCCATATGGGCTCGCACGGGATCGGGGTTTCGCGTCTGATCGGCGCGATCATCGAGGCCAGCCACGACGACAAGGGCATCATCTGGCCCGAAGGTGTGACGCCCTTCCATTGCGGTATCGTCAACCTCAGGCAGGGCGATGCAGAGGCGGATGGCGCCTGCGACGCAATCTATCGCAGCCTGACGGCCCTTGGACTGGAGCCGCTTTACGACGACCGGGATGAGCGGGCAGGGGCAAAATTCGCCTCGATGGACCTGATCGGTCTGCCCTGGCGCATTACCGTCGGGCCGCGAGGTCTGAAGAACGGCGTGGTGGAACTGACGAGCCGCCGGACCGGCGAGAGCGAGGAACTGCCGCCGGAACAGGCGATCCTGCGCATCGCCCAGATCTACGGCAAGGCGGCCGCCTGACGGCGACCGGGCCCGGACAAATGGCGATTCGGCCTGAAACGGACGCTTTGGGCCCTTTGCGGGCATGTATGGATGGCTCCTGCGTGGCAAGGGTTTTGTGAGCTTGCATCGACTGGTCGGCTGCGGCCATGTATTCGCCATCACCTCACGTTGCGCCTTACCATTCCTTCGAACCGCTCTCAGCCGTGCATCGCCTCGGCTCGCGGCCTGTAACTCGTCCCGTCGCAGAGAAGCGCGTAGATCGTCCGGGCCATGCGGTTCGCGCGCGCGATCGCAACGCCCCTCGTTTCCTTGGTCGCGAGCTTCCGCGATAGCCAGTCGGTCCCTGGCTTGCGGGGCCTGCGGCGAACCATGATCTGCGCCATGGCGCCCAGATACAGCAGCCGTCGAATGCAGCGGTTGCCCATCTTCGAGATGCCGCCGCTTCGTGGCTTCCCGCCGGTCGAGTGCTGCTTCGGCGTGAGGCCGAGCCAGGCAGCGTAGTCCCGCGCGGAGCCAAAATTGCTGACGTAGGGCTTCACTTAGGACGGCGGCATCAGGCGCACCTCGTGGCCCAGCTTCTGCAACTGGCGACCCCAGTGATGTGCCCCCGAACAGGCCTCGATGCCGATCAGGCAAGCCGGACGTTCCGCGAAAAATGCGAGAAACTGACCTCTCCGGAGCTGAGGCCGCACCACAACCTTCCCGTCGCTATCGACGCCGTGGATCTGGATGACATTCTTGGCAAGATTGACGCCGAATGTGCCAATTTCAAACATGGATGGCTCCTAAAGTTGGGACAATGACACCCCATCATGGCGCATAGCGACGCCGGGAGCAGGAGCCATCCACACCATCAATTGAAATGGCCTTCTCGAAACTCAAAGCGCACTTGCGCAGGATCGGCGCTCGAACCTTCACAGATGTGTTCCACGCTCTCACAGAAATCCGCGATGTTTTCTCACCGGAAGAGTGCTTGAATTACCTCAAAGCCGCCGGAGATGTCGCAGGTTAAAGGTCGGATTCTTTGGATCAGTCGTTGGTCGATCCTGCAGCATTCGGGCGTGGAAGGTGACCGCACTTTGGGTCAAGGCAAACCTTCATTCACTTTGCAGCATCGTGCAATGCCGGGCGCTGAGCGGCCAATCCCCGCGCTGCGGCGGTCCTTGTGGTTTGGCCCTGCTTAGACCGGTGCGGCCGTCTAGCAGAAGACGTTCGCTCTCTCTCACCATGTTGCGGTGCAGCTTACCACTTGCTGACAATAGTGTATCTGGCGGCAGAAATGCGTAAGTGCCGGAATCTCCAACACCGTGCTTCTACTCAGGGCGGGACCATGTCAGAAACCCGGCAAACGCGTCATTGAATTCCCTGGATTTGTTGAAGAACGGTGCGTGAAGACCGTTGGCTATGTCATGCGGTTTGCCGCTCCAGATGCGGCCATACGGCAGGCCCGCGATATAGACGTGATCAAGGAACGGATCGTCCGCGCCATTCAGTATCGCGAAGGGGATCGTGCCGTCGCGCAGCATCCGCATCTGGCGGGGCCAGTCGACGACCCCAAGCTTGGTGATCATATAGTAGCGCGTCCGTCCGTCGGTGCGACCGATATTGCGGTGGAGGAACGCACTTTCGTCACTGAACGGTGCGGTCGCAGCGCCTGCATAGGCGCGTTCTTCGGATTTGGTGAAATACTGCTTTCCGGCAAGGACGAGGTGGCTGGAGGCATCGTAGCCGCGCGCGAAATCGTCGGGCACGATGTTGAGCGGAGAGGTGCCGGTAATAGCGAGGCCCCGGAACGCGCCCGGGTCGCGGGCTGTCAGTTCCAGCGCGACATAACCCCCGAGAGACCAACCAAGAACATATGGTCGTTCGACGCCGCAGGCCTTCAGGACATCTTCGGCCACATCGGCATAGGCCGAGACATTGTAGGACTTTTCGGGGTCGGCATTGTCCGATACGCCATGCCCCGGCAGATCGAATGCAATCAAACGATGATCGGGTGAGAACGTGGTGAATTGATGCGTGAACGCTTCCTTACAGGCTGAATTTCCGTGGATCATCAGGATCGCCGGACAGCTGCCGCCGGTGTCGGCAACGGCGACCACCCCATGACGGGTCTGAACCATCTTTTCCGATGTGCCCAAGAGAGCTTCGCGCGCGGCCTTGCCCTTGCGCCTGTGCAGGGTGGCGCGGGTGGCGGATATCGTATTCGCCGCCAGTTCCCGCATCTCCTGGATAAGCCCCCAGAGACCGCCCGGATAGAAGATCATCACCGCGATGATCAGCCCGGCGATCAGGATATCGCGCCAGGCGCCGTAATCCGCCACCGCCTCAGAGAGAAGCACGATCAGGAAGGCACCGGCAACCGGCCCCCAGATCGTAGCCGTCCCGCCGACCAGCAGGATCGACAAGATAAGCGTCAGCGTCCCCAGCCCGAGAATATCGGGAGAGGCAACGCGAACGTAGGACGCATAGAACCCACCCGCCAGACCGGTGAAAAGTGCGCTTGCAGCCAGCGCCAGCGCCCGTGTCCTCGCCTCGGGCACGCCGCGTGCGATTGCGGCGTATTTGTTGTCGCGCAACGCGATGATTGCACGGCCCCAGCGCGAGCGGAGCACGCCGTAAAGAAACGCACAGGCGAGGACCAGAAGCAGAAGCGCGGTGTAGTAGTAGCCGATCTTTCCGTCCTTGATGAACCGGTAGCCACCGACCGAAAGCACGGGCAGCGTCACCATTCCGGACGTGCCGCCGGTGATATCAGCCTGTGAGATGATGATCTGATAGACGAGCTGCGAAAAGGCGAGTGTCACGAGGATCACATAGACCCCGTCGAGCCTGAGGACCGGCAGCGCGATCATCACCGCGATGATCATCGCAACCGGACCGGCCGCGAGAACCGCAAGCCATGGGTTGAGCCCGAGGGTCTTGGCGAGGATCGCGTAGGTGTAGATGCCCACGGCAAAGAGCGCGATATGGGCAAAGTTCAGAAGACCGCCGAAACCAAGGCTCAGGTCCCAACTTGCCGCCACCACCGCGAAAACCAGCGCCAGCACCATTATGTGGCGCAGATAGGCGGCCTCTACCACCAGCGGAAACGCGGCCAGAACGGCGACCGCCGCAACAGCCGGGACAAGACCGTTTGTCTTGTGAAACGGGGGATCGTACCGCATCAGAGCGTCCTTTGATGTTGTCCGAAGAGACCGGCAGGCCTGAGGATGAGAACAGTGATCATCACCGCGAAAAGCACGGCAGGCGTCCAGTAGAGGCCGACGAGATAGTTCGAGAAGCTTTCGAGCATCCCGATCAGCAGCGCCGCGTAAATCGGGCTAGTGAAGCGCGCGACACCGCCGAAGATCACCACGATCAGCGCCTTCATCAACGGATCGGTGCCCATCGTCGGGGTCATGAACCGCATGGAGCCCACAAAGATGCCGGCAAGGCCCGCCATCGCCGCCGACAGGCCGAAGGCTCCTGCGTAGAGCCGCGCGACATGCAGCCCGATCAGTTCGGCAGCCTCACGGTTTTGCGCCACCGCGCGCATGGCGCGGCCAGTCCGTGTGGCGATCAGGAACCAGCCGACCGAACCGAGCGTCGCGGCGGCCATGAGAATCAGGATGAGGTCGTTCGCCGCCAGAACGACCGGACCGGCCGAAACCTCGCTCTCGACGATACGGGACAATTGCTTGGATCGCGGGCCCCAGATCAGGTTGATCGCGCTTTCAAGGATGGTTGCCCCCGCCAGCGTCGTGATGACCGACGCCGTGACAATGTCGCCGCGTCTTTCGAAAGGCCGCACGAGGATCAACTGAAAGATAACACCCAGCACGAACAGCGCGGCCGTGGCACCGAGGATGCCGAGTGCGAGACCCAGACCGGCGGCTTCTCGGTCCGCGATCTGCCAGCCGATATAGGCGCCCGCCGCAATGAAGGTGCCATGGCCGAAGTTGAAGATGCCGAGTGTCGTCCAGACCACGGCCAGCCCGGCCGCCATCAGTGCGTAGATCGCACCCAGAACCAGACCGCCCGAAGCGACGGCAAGAAAGGTGTCGATGCTCATCATGTCAGGGCCTCTCCGAACAGCATGGTCATTAGCGCGTCATGATCCGGGATTTCATGCCGCTCCAGACGCCGGGAAATCCGGCCGTGGTCAAACAGGAACAGCCGGTCGATAAGTCGGGTGAGGAAGGCAATGTCCTGGTCGATCAGGATCAGCGGGATACCCATAGCCTTGATCGCCGCCACCGCCTCGCAC
>NZ_JBARVQ010000829.1:0-2350 GCF_049646345.1 Albidovulum sp.
GGGTCAGGCGGTTCCGGGCCTCGTTCTGGTCGATCCTGAAATTCATCGGGCGGCAGGTGCGCCGGGTGCTGGCGGGGCGGTTCGAGAAGTTCGGGGTGGCCTCGGTCAGTTTCGGCGCGCCGCTGTCTTTGGCGGAGTTTCTGACCGTCCCGCATGAAGATGTGACGGCGGAACTGGCCGAGGAGATGATGAGCCGTATCGCCCGCAATGTCTCGGTCCTGCCGGTGCCGTTGATCGCGGCGGCGATTGGCGGGGAAACCGAACTGTCGCAGGACGAATTGACGGCGCGGGTCGGGGGGCTGGCGGCGCGGCTTGAGGCGGCGGGCGTGCATCTTGACCTGCCGGACGGCTCGGTCGAGGCGGCGATCAGACGGGCGCTGGAGATCCTGACCTTGCGCAAGATCATACGGCGCGAGGGCGGGCGGATCACGGTGCCGTCTAAGGACCGGGCGCTGATCGGGTTCTACGCGGCGGCGGTCGAACAACATATTGCTGCAACTGCGGCATCGGAAACCGGGAAAATCCCGCCGAAACGCGGCGTTCGCCAACCGAAGAGACATAAAATTACAAAATAGATAGCGCAATCTATTGCAATGTTACTGCGCCGATCCTATTCCATAGCTTGAACCCGCATTGATTCTGCGATGCGGCGAGATTGTCAGGAGAGGTAGATGGCTTTGGATACGCAAACCGAAATCGCGCCCTATGATGCGCCCGAAAAAGACCTCTACGAGATCGGAGAAATGCCGCCGCTCGGTCATGTTCCGAAGCAGATGTATGCCTGGGCGATCCGGCGCGAACGCCACGGCGAACCCGATACCGCGATGCAGGTCGAGGTGGTCGATACCTGGAAGCTGGACAGCAACGAGGTGCTGGTTCTGGTGATGGCGGCCGGCGTCAACTACAACGGCGTGTGGGCCAGCCGGGGTGAGCCGATCAGCCCGTTCGACGTTCACAAGCAGGACTATCACGTCGCCGGGTCCGACGCCTCGGGCATCGTCTGGGCGGTGGGCGACAAGGTGAAGCGCTGGAAGGTCGGCGATGAGGTTGTGATCCACTGCAATCAGGATGATGGCGACGACGAACACTGCAATGGCGGCGACCCGATGTTTTCGCCCAGCCAGCGGATCTGGGGCTATGAGACCGGTGACGGATCGTTTTCGCAGTTCACCCGGGTTCAGGCGCAGCAGCTGATGCCGCGTCCGAAGCATCTGACATGGGAAGAGGCCGCCTGCTACACGCTGACGCTGGCCACGGCCTACCGGATGCTGTTCGGCCACGCGCCGCATGATCTTCAGCCGGGCCAGAATGTGCTGGTCTGGGGCGCGTCGGGTGGTCTTGGTTCTTACGCGATCCAGCTGATCAACACCGCAGGCGCCAATGCGATCGGGGTGATCAGTGATGAGAGCAAGCGCGACTTCGTCATGGGGCTGGGCGCCAAAGGCGTGATCAACCGCAATGATTTTAAATGCTGGGGCCAGCTGCCCAAGGTCAACAGCGAGGAGTATAATGCCTGGCTGAAAGAGGCGCGCAAGTTCGGCAAGGCGATCTGGGATATCACCGGCAAGGGCGTAAATGTCGACATGGTGTTCGAGCATCCGGGCGAGGCGACCTTCCCGGTCTCATCTCTCGTGTGCAAGAAGGGCGGCATGGTGGTGATCTGTGCCGGAACTTCGGGCTTCAACTGCACCTTCGACGTGCGTTATATGTGGATGCATCAGAAGCGTCTGCAGGGCTCCCACTTCGCGCATCTGGCGCAGGCCTCGGCCGCGAACAAGCTGATGCTGGAGCGGCGGCTTGATCCCTGCATGTCCGAAGTCTTTCCCTGGGACGAAATTCCGGCCGCGCATATGAAGATGCGCCGGAATGAGCACAAGCCGGGCAATATGGCGGTTCTGGTTCAGGCGCCGCGGACAGGCCTTCGGACCTTCGAGGACGCGCTGGAGGCGGGCCGCCGGGCGTAACCTGACGGCTGATATCCGAATTTTAGGACGCCCCGCCATTTGGTGGGGCGTTTCATTTCTGCAAGACTTTAAAATACGGATTACCCGCGCGTGTGGAATTGGCGATCCGGCGGTAACAATTCAGATCCGCAGCCAGGATTATGTCGGCTTTGAAATGTCGCGCGATATCCGGGTTCAAGTCTTTCCCCGACCCCGGAATTTGCTTTTTGCGCGCTTGCTGAAAACCTGCCCTATAAAGATCAATGGCTTACGCGATTCGCCCCCGCCATTTTCGGCGGGTTGAAAAGCTATTCGATGTTAAGGAACATTTTCATGCTGGGGTTGAATATAAACATAGAAACCACTTTTCGCGGGAATAAAGATGCAATACGAATGGATCCTAGACG
>NZ_JBARVQ010000830.1:0-9648 GCF_049646345.1 Albidovulum sp.
TATCCGCTCTGCCTCTGTCCCGTCGGTGGCGGGCTTGTCCGCCGGGCCCAGCCCGAACCAGATCCAGATGGCAAGGCCCAGCGCCTGCAGCCCGAACACGGCAAACCCCGTGCGCCAATTGGCATAGGTCACGAAAAGCCCGCCAAAGAGCGGCCCGAGAAAGGCCGAGGTGCCCCAGACCACCGACATTGCCGCCATGATCCGGGGGATCAGCCGCGCAGGGAATAGTCGTCGCGCCGAGACGAAGGCGAGGGCGGTCAGCCCGCCGCCGCCCAGCCCCTGCAGGACCCGACCCGCCAGCATCACCTGCATCGCCGGGGCCAGCGCGCTGATCATACAGCCGAGCCCGAAGGCAAGGGCCGCGACTGTCATGGGACGGCGCAACCCGTGCCGGATCGCGATCAGCCCGCTGGCCGCACCGATGACAATCGACCCGGTCTCATAGAGCGCGAAGTTCCACGCGATCAGGTGATCGCCGCCAATCCCGGCGACGATGGCGGGCATCATCGTCGCAACGATCAGGCTGTCTGCCGCATGCAACCAGACGCCAAGGCACACCAGCACCAAAGATGCCGCCATGTCGCGCCGCAAAAGATCCCTCCACGGGGCACCTTCCATCTCTACCGCCATCGTCATCTGGTGCCTTTCCTTTGTCAGGGTCGGCATCTTGGTAATTGCTCAGGTTAGGTTGAGGTCAAGCCCTGAGTCACGCCCGTTGCAACTTAACCGGCTCACTGCGCGCCAGCCGCAGGAAATGCGCCATGAATGGTCGTATTGCGTCCTCTTCCCGTGTGGCGGCATACATGCGTTTGGTCAGGCCCTTTTTCGTCACCGGTCGGGTAATGTAGTCCGGCTGATACTTCACCTCGCGCAGCACCCAGTCGGGCAGCACCGACACGCCGCGATCCGAGGCGACCAGCATCAGGATCACTGCGGTCAGTTCCACCTGCCGCACGGCACGGGGTTCGACGCGGGCGGGCGTCAGCACCTCGGCGAAAATATCGAGCCGGGTGCGGTCCACAGGATAGGTGATCAGCATCTGATCGCGGAAGTCCTCGGCCTCTACATAGTCCTTCTCCGCCAAGGGGTTGGTGCGCGCCGCGACAAGCGTCGGCGCATAGTCGAAAAGCGGGTTAAAGGTGACATCCGGCAACTTTTCAGGGTCGGACGAAATCACCAGATCCACCTCTTCGCGCATCAATGCCTCCATCGCGCCGAAGGCGAGACCAGGGCGGATATCGACATCGACCTCGGGCCAGGCGCGGCGGAACTGTTCAAGGACCGGGAAAAGCCAGTCGAAACAGGCATGGCATTCAATGGCGATATGCAACCGCCCCGACCGCCCCGCACGAAGGGCGCGAAACTCCTCGCTCAGCGCCTCCATTTCGGGCAAAACCCGTTCTGCGGTGCGCAAGACGCGCAGACCGGCGGCCGAAAGTTTCAAGGGCTTCGTGCGCCGCACGAACAGCTCCATCCCGGCCTGATCCTCCATCCCCTTGACCTGATGCGACAGCGCTGACTGCGTGATGTTCAGCGTATCGGCCGCGCGGGCAAGGCCCCCGGTTTCATGGATCGCCTTGATCGTGCGAAGATGGCGCAGGTCGAGATGCATCGGGTGGAACCTTCAATAGGACTCATATAGTTCTTGAGAATTATGAATTTGTCTCACGCCCTTCCTCATGGGACAAGAGGGCATTGAAGACAAGGATACAACCATGCCCGCACCCCGCATCTCATTTGAATTCTTCCCGCCGAAGACGCTTGAGGCGTCGTTCCAGCTTTGGGAAACCGCACAGATGCTGGCGCCCTTGAAGCCGAGCTTCGCTTCGGTCACCTACGGCGCGGGCGGCACGACCCGCAAGCTGACGCATGAGGCGGTGACGACGATCGGCACGCATTGCGGCATGAATGTCGCGGCTCACCTCACCTGCGTCGAGGCGACGAAGGCCGAAACGCTGGAGATTGCGGGGGCCTATGCCGAGGCGGGCGTCACCGAAATCGTGGCTTTGCGGGGCGACGCGCCAAAAGGGGCGGAGAAATTCACCGCCCATCCCGATGGTTTCGCCTCTTCCGTCGAACTGATCGAAGCCTTGGCCGATACCGGAAAATTCAGGATCCGTGTCGGCGCGTACCCCGAGGCGCATCCCGAAGCCGCTGACATGGCCGCCAATGTCGACTGGCTGAAGCGCAAGATCGATGCGGGCGCCTCTTCGGCCATCACCCAGTTCTTCTTTGAGGCGGAAAGCTTCTTCCGCTTCCGCGATGCCTGCGAAAAGGCGGGCATCGACGCGCCGATCATTCCCGGCATACTACCGATCATCTCCTGGGACGGCACCAAGCGCTTTGCCCAAAGCTGCGGCACGACTATCCCGGCCTGGCTGGAGGACGCGTTCATCGCCGCCAAACGCGACGGGCGCGAGGAGCTGCTGGCCACCGTCATCGCCACCGAGCTTTGCGACAACCTGTTACAGGGCGGGGTCGAGGATCTGCACTTCTACACTCTGAACCGGCCCACGCTGACCCGCGATATCTGCTTCGCGCTCGGCATCGCACCGGAAGTCTCCCTGCAGAACGTGGCTTAGGCCACCGTTATGCAACCCGGCCCCGGACAGGTCATTGCCCGGGGCCGGTTCTTGAGGCAGGCTGGCACCGCCAACACGGAGACCGCCATGCCGATGCCCTTCATCGCCCAATCCCCCGCCGATCTCGCCAATCGCGAGACGCTTCTGTCGATGTCCGGCCTTGATTTCATGCGCGGCATTCTTGACGGACGCATCGCCGGGCCAGCGATTGCGCGGACGCTGAACTATACGCTGCATCTGGTGGAACCGGGCCGGGTGGTGTTTCGCGGCAAGGCCGGATTTGGCCATACAAACCCGATGGGGGCAGTGCATGGCGGCTGGTATGGCACGCTTCTGGACAGTTGCATGGCCTGCGCGGTGATGACGACCGTGCCCAAGGGGCGGTTCTACACCACGCTCGACTATTCGGTGAATGTCACACGAGCACTGTCATTGGGGATCGAGATCGAGGCCGAGGGGATCGTCCAACATTCCGGCCGCTCGACCGGGGTCGCACGCGGAGAAATCCGCGGGGTAGAGGATGGCCGCATCTACGCGACCGGCACCACGACCTGCATGATCATGTCCGGCGGGTAAGCCGCGTCGCGGGCAGTGCCCAGCCGCGCTTTGCCTGATTGTCCAGATGTGCAGTCGGGTGGATGCTTTCTGACGGGTCGATCCCGACCTGCCGCTTGGCGCGCAACAGGAACGCCTTGCCCCAGCCGCGCACCGTCCCGACCGAGGGCACAGTCGCATCCAGCACCAGACCTTCGCGCCAGTCGAGCGGCAGGGATAGCTTGTGGTCCGCAGCCTTTTCCAGCATCCAGACCAGCGGCACGTTCGACAGGGGGCGTGCGGCATTGAACCCGCCCAACTGACCGCCGACATCGCCATGCGACCCCCGGAACCAGACCTGTTCGATCCGGCCCGCCCAGTCGCCATTCGTCGTTTCCCAAAGGATCGGATTGAAGGCCGCGCGGTTTTCGTTCAGCGCCAGCGCGTGATAGCCATGCTTGACCACCGGACCCAGCGCATGGTTGTGGAAATCGTGCTGTGGTTCGGTCCACATCCACAGGAACGGCAGCCGCACGCCCAGAGCCTTGACCGTATCGAAGGCGCCGATCATCTCGATCTCGACCTTCTCATGGCAGAAGCGGCGGCGGAACGCGGCCTCAAACTTGCTTTCGCTTTCGCGCTGATAGTAGCGGTAGGCGAATTTCACATTGCGCTCGGTCGCGTGTTCACCGCGCAGCAATCCGACCTGATCGATGATCCCGGCAAGCGAGCGCACCGCATAGGCACCACGCGAATAGCCGAACAGGAATACCCGGTCACCGGGCCGGTAGCGCGAGGCCAGCCAGCCATAGGCGCGGCGGATCTGCCGGTTGATGCCGCGCCCCATCGCGACATCGGGCGTATGGCGCCACATATGCCATTGCACGCCTGCCTCATAGTAGATCGACATCTGTGCCGACTGACAGTTCTGCAAAAGCCGGTAGATGCGGCCGATATTGGTTTCATGCCCCGGAGAGAGGCTGGACAATGTCCCGTCCAGAAGGATGACGTGATCGGTGGGGCCGCGACCGCGCTTGGCGCTTTGCGTTTCGACCCGGCGGCCGATGCGCAGAAGTCTCCAAAGCTGATCGGTAAGCCGTGTCACCCTACCCGTCCTTCCGTGCCTTCACCCAAGTGCAAGCCTAACCCGGTCGGCGAGTCGCCCCTAGTCAGGAATCCGTAACTTACTGTTACGGCTTGTTTCCGTTTCCGCACGGGCAACAGTCCCCGCCCCATGCACCGCATGTCCATTCTTTGGCCGATGGGTCTTGGGTCTGGCATCTGCTGTTCCCGGTTCGGCGGCAACCGATCAGTATGACCGGGTGTCCTACATCAACTTAGGGCCGATGCCGCCATCGATGGAGGATATGGAAACAAGTTTGACGAAAGGTTGAGCGGTCGTGTGGCGATTTCCGGGCAATTGCGCGCATGCCGAGCGTAAATCCCATTTCGTATCCGCTGAGGATCGTGACCAACTTGAGGGCACGATCATCCGTAATACGTTTGTCTGCAATGAACTTTTGCGGTCATTACCCATGCACAACGCTAGCTTTGAGGTTGCCTGCCCGTGGTGTGGTGCAGCGCGCCCGTCTACTGGAAAACTTATGGCTGCAACGCCCGTCCGAACTTGTTCTGTGCACGCAGCCACAAAAAAGTTAACCGGGCGAAGGTCTGTATCCTTGAATGGAGACAAAATCCCGCCTTTTACCGTTCGCAACCCTCCGGCTTGCATCTCTTCAACGCTCAACCCGTTGCAATCCGCGGGCGGCCCTGTGCTGTGACCCGCAGCCGGGCTTCGATGAACATCGGCTGGCCTTCGATCTCGATCTCGGAAATGTCGCGGTCAACGCTCAGGCGGACCTTCTCCACCCCGGCCTGCCGGGCGCGGGTCTCGGCATCCTCGATCAGGGCGGCCTCCAGCACTGCAATCGCCTTGTCGCGGTCGTTGAAGCGCTGCGGGCCGTCGGGCAGGTGGGCGGAGAAGAGGCCGGGTCCGGGGCTGGTGACAATGCCCTCGGCATGCATGGCGATCTGACCGACGACGGCGCCGATGGCGTTGGCCACGCCCGCATGTTCGGGCAGGACCATGCGGGTGCCGATCCGGTCGCCCACCGCACCGTAATAGGAGGGTGCCGAGGCGCCGAGCCCGATGACCGGCACGCCAAGGCCGGTCCGCACCGTTATGATGCCGGAATGCCCGTCGAGCCCGGCCTTCATCAGCGGATGGCGGGCGAGCGCCTCTGGCGCCTCACCCCAGTCGCGGCTGTCTTCGGCAAAGGCGGCCTCCAGCAGGCAGTCGACGGTCTGAGCGGTCAACTGGTCGATGATAGCCTGCGCCAAAGCCTCTGGCCCCGCCGCGATACGGTCGCCGCGTCCGTTGCGGCGGCGGGCGAAAAGGGTGACGGCCTTGCGCGCGGCTGTTGCGTCCCAGCTGTCGAGACGGCCCAATACATGGGCGGCGTCAGAGGGCGTCACGCCCGAAAGCATCACATGGCCGCGCTGGACAAGGCGGATCAGTGCGGGCAGTTCCAACCGTGTCCGCACGCAATCGGCGATTCGGCGCGGCCCGGCCAGCAGCCGCTCGACCACCGCTGCCTCGCGCCCCGAAAGCCCATCGGGCGGGGTATCGCGCCACATCGGCAGGGCAAAGCGCCCGTCATGTTCGCCCACCGCATCCAACGACAACCAGGTATCGAGCGCATCATGCACCAGATCGGGATGGTCACGCGCCGCCAAGGCCACGGGCACCAGACGGCGGGGCCCAAGGCGCAGACCAGTTTGCAGCCCTTCAAGCAGATGCACCTCGCTGTCGCCGCCAAGGCCGGTCGTGCGCATTGCCACGGCTTCGACCATGGTGCGGAACTCACCCACCCGCGCGCCCATCGGGTCGATCATCGGCTTGCCGTCCTTCAGAAGGCAGACATCGGTCGTGGTGCCGCCGATATCGGAGACCAGCGCATCCGCCTCTCCGGTCAACCAGCTTGCGCCCGCGATGGAGGCGGCGGGGCCGGAGAGGATGGTTTCAATGGGCCGGTCGCGGGCGAGGTCGGCGGAAACCAGCGCCCCGTCACCGCGCACCACCATCAAGGGCGCGTCGATGCCAAGGCTTGCCATATGCGCCTCACAGGCGGTGATCAGCCGGTCGATCATGCCGATCAGGCGGGCATTCAGCACTGCCGTCAGCGCCCGGCGGGGGCCGTTCAGCCCGGCGGAAAGTTCGTTCGAACAGGTGACAGGCTTGCCGATCTTTTCGCGGATCAGGTCACGGGCAGCGTTCTCATGCGCCGGGTTACGCGTGGCGAAACTGGCGGCAACCGCAAAGCCGGAGACATCGGGGCCAAGCGCGTCAATTCCAGCCGTGAGGGCTGCGAGGTCGAGGGGTGCGACCTCGCCGCCGCCATGGTTGTGCCCCCCCGCCAGCCGGATCACCGGATCGCCCTTCAGGGCCTCGGTCAGCCCGGCGCGGGCAAGTTCGCTTTCCTCAAAGCCGATGAACACGAGCGCCACACGCCCGCCTTGCCCTTCGACCAGCGCATTGGTGGCGAGCGTTGTCGAAAGCGAGACCATGGCGATTTCGGCGGCCTTCACGCCCGCCTTTTCAATCGCCGCATCAATGGCGCGGCCGACGCCCAGCGACAGGTCGGGACGGGTTGTCAGGGATTTCGCCGAGGCGACAACACGGTCCTCGCCCTCATTCAGAACCACCGCGTCGGTATAGGTGCCGCCGGTGTCGACGCCGAGAAGATAGGTCATTCCAGTTCCCATTCCCATTTACAGTTCCCGACCGTCCCGGACTTGATCCGGGACCTCCCCGGCGGCCGGGGCAGAGGTCCCGGACCAAGTCCGGGACGGCGGCGCGCTTCACTCCGCATCCGTCAGGATACGGTCTGCCCCGATCCAGCCGGTCAGAATCGACGGAGCATTGGTATTGCCGCCGATCAGCGTTGGAAAGACCGAAGCGTCGCAGACGCGCAGACCCTCGACACCGTGCACCTTCAGGTCGGGATCGACCGCCGATGTCGCGGGATCGCTGCCCATCCGCACCGTGCAGGAGGGGTGGAACACCGTCCCGGAGCGCACGCGGAAATCGGCGATCAGGTCTTCGTCGCTGATGACTTCCGGCCCCGGGCGCAACTCCTCGGCAATGAGAGACCTCATCGGCTCCTGCGCCGCGATCTTTCGCAGGTACTTCACCGCCAGCAGCATCTCGTCGACGTCATGGTCGGTCGAGAATGCATTGGCGACGATCCTCGGCGGCGCAAAAGGATCGGCGGAGTTCAGCGTGATCTCGCCCCGGCTGGTCGGGCGGCAGTTCGAAAGCCCGATGGAGAGGCCCGAGAACGGGTCGGGCGTCAGCAGCGGGCGTTCGCCCACGCGGGGGACCAGCGTTGAGAAGGCCTGAAAGTAAAGCTGCATATTGGGGCGGGGCAGGTCGGGTGAGGTGCGGAAAAACCCGCCCGCATGGTTGATCGACTTCGCCAAAGGCCCCTTGCCGCCCATGAAGTATTTCATGCCAACCAGCATCTTGCCCCACCAGGGCCGCAGGATGTCGTTATAGGTCGGCACATTCATCCGCCAGGTGTAGTTGACGCCCTGATGATCGTTGAGGTTCTGGCCGATCTGTGGGCTGTCGGCGATAACCTCGATCCCTTGGCTTTTGAGGTGGTCGACCGGGCCGACCCCGGACAACATCAAGAGTTGCGGCGAGTTGATCGCGCCGCCCGACAGGATCACCTCGCGCCCGGCGCGCACCTCATGCAGCCTGCCGCCCCTGCGGTACTCGACGCCCACCGCGCGGCGGCCTTCAAAGAGGACGCGTGTCACATGGGCATGGGTCAGCACGGTCACATTCGGCCGTTTCATCGCGGGGCGCAGAAAGGCGCGGGAGGCGGAGTTGCGGCGGGCCTCGCGGATGGTCATCTGATAGATGCCGACGCCTTCCTGTTCCACGCCGTTGAAATCGGCGTTGCGGGGCAGGCCAGCGGCCTCGGACGCGCCGATATAGCTTTCGACCAGCGGATGAAGGTCGGTGCGATTGGCCGATATGAAGAGGGGGCCGCCTTTGCCGCGCAGCTCATTGCCGCCAGCCTCGTTGTCCTCAATGGCGCGGTAGGCTTCGCGCACCGCATCCCAGCCCCAGCCGGGTCCGGCCCTCTCGGCCCAGTCGTCATAATCGCTCTGGTGCCCCCGGATCCAGACCATTGCGTTGATCGACGACGATCCGCCAAGGATCTTGCCGCGCGGCCAGAAGTCCTGATTGCCCGCAAGGCCGGGGTCGGGTTCCGTCTTGTACATCCAGTTGACGGCCGGATCGAAGAAGAGCTTGCCGTAGCCCAGGGGCAGATGGACATAGAACCGGCGGTCAGATCCACCCGCCTCAAGCACCAGCACCTTGTGCCGACCGTTGGCCGAGAGCCGTTCGGCCAGAACCGAGCCCGCCGATCCGGCACCGACGACAATATAGTCAAATCCGTCCAACGACGTCTCCCCCATGCCGGACCCGTGATCGCCCGGTCGCGTCCGGGTTTCAGGCCGTTCCGCGACGGGCCTTGTCCGAATGCGACCGATTCCGGGCCAAGGTGCGATATTGTGCTTTCGACCGCGCTACGAATTCGCATCGAGCAATGTTGAGATTTCAAGTATCCGAATTCGAATGAAAAATGTTCGAATTCTGATTAAGAGCAGACCCAATTCGCTATAGGGTTCCGGAATGAGCCGCGATCTACAAGAGCCAATCAAACTACGCCGTGATGAGCTGCGTTTTGTCGCGGGCGACAGAGAAACTCCACTCGGTATCACGCTTTACCGCCCTGATGGTCCGGCACGGGCGACGGTGATCTATGCCCATGGCGGTGGCTTCAGCCATGGCAGCCGTCGGGACAGGACAGCAGAGCGTCTGGCGCGGCGGCTTGCGCCCGAAGGCATAGCCGTCGCCTCGATCGACTACCGCAAACGCACCGCGCTTGGGGCCTTCCCGCAGGAACACGCGGCGATGATCGCAGATGCGCAGACCCGCACCGCGCGGGTCGGGCTGCGGATCAATCCCAACTATTGCGGTCCCGCTTTCTATGCCGCTGTCGAGGACTACGCAGCCGCTTTGGCCCATCTGCGCGAACAGGCGAATGCGCTGGGCCTCGGCGCCCGGATGGTGGCCCTTGGTGCGTCGGCAGGCGGGATCGCTGCGGCATCCCTGGCCTATCCGCCGCGCGGGCCATGGCAGGACCTGCCGCGCCCCGATGCGGCCATGGGTATTTGCGCGGCGATGGTACAACCTTGGCGGCTGACAACAGACGGTCCGCCACTGGTCATGATGCACGGATTTCATGACGGCGTGATCCCGCCGCAAAATCTGCGGGTATTGGCCCGAAAGGCTGGCAGAAAGGGCGCGCCCGTTGCGGTACATGTCACCGAAGTGCGCGGCCATCGCCATCAGGTCGATGCCTTTCTGAACAGGGCCGACCCCGAGGGCCGGCCCTATCTCGATCTTCTGCGCACGCTTCTCTGACCCGCCCCGGACCTGATCCGGGGCCTC
>NZ_JBARVQ010000831.1:0-5516 GCF_049646345.1 Albidovulum sp.
CACGTTCACGAAGTGCCATAGGATGTGGTTTGCCCATCACTGACCCCCATATCTGCCATACAGACAGGGAATCACAGATCAAGCATCGGGGGAATCCTGAATCTCGAAAACCGCAACACGCTCTAGATCGGTCAGCGGAAGTGCGACATCCGGGCGGACGAGCACCGTCGCGATCATAACGGCATCCTCGCGCAGCCCCTCTCCGGCGGTTGCGACAAAATTCGCGAAACAGGCTTCGTCCGCGCCAAGGCATTTGCAGGTGACATGATGGCGCATAAGCGGCCTGCGTCCATAATGGATACATAACCTGCAGAGGTCTTCAAAGTTGTGCAACGCATGGCGACCTGCATCCGCACCGAGGCGCGCGACAAAGTCATCCGCCACCCGCTCCTTCGCGTTTGGCCCATCGCTCCAAAGCCGCAGGTAGAGAACCGCTGCCGCTTCGACCGAATCCAGTTCGGACACGAAACCGACCGGTGCGCCGCCGCGATTGCGAACCGGAGCGTTCATTGCCGATCCTCCCGATCTGTGGCGCGGCGATCCAGCAACCAGTTTTCCAGATCCGGCGGTGTTTGACCGATGAGGGACAGAACCTCCCGCAACTCAATGGGGTCGGAATCCTGAGGTGTTTGCGCCTTTTTCAAAGAAAGTCGGGCTTGCGTCACGGGTTTCATTGTCACTCTCCTGCCGTCACCGCCGGGCTCTGGGGGTGGGTACAGAAATAGCCTGACAAAAATAATCAGGTGAGTCAATCCTGACAATTTTAATAAGTTATTATCCTGACGTGCGCTATTGCTCCAGCCGCAGCCGCAATTCGCGCAGGATCGGCAGGACGGCCCGCACCTTGTCGGCACCAATGGCCTTGACCACGTCGCCAACGACCGGCGTGATCGAGGCGAGCGCGGCATCGCGGGCACTTCGCCCGGCGGGGCTGATCGACACGAATTTGCGCCGCGCATCGTCCCAATCGGGGCGGACATGGACGTGACCGGCCCATTCCAGCTTGGCCAGCGTATTGGTCATCGCGCCCCGCGTGACGTGAAAGGTTTCGGCAAGCTGGGCGGGTGAACGTTCGGCATTTGTATGGGCGAGATGGTTCAGGACCGAAAAGTGACTGATCTCCATCCCCTTCGGCAATGCGCGGCTGATCAGGCTGCGGGCAAGCTGATCGGCCATGAAGACCTCGGAAAACAGCGCGACAGCAAGGGGATCGTTCTGTTCTGCCATCTCACACCCCCCCGAAATCGCGGTCATGGGTCAGGGACGGCACCCGGTGCCGGGCGCGGCTGACGGCCCCGGGATCAAGGTCGACATAGGTGATGCCGGTTTCGGTTCCGCCATCGGCCAGAACCTCGCCCCAGGGCGATACGACCAGCGAATGGCCATAAGTGCGGCGGGGGCGGCCACTATGAGCGGCATGGGTGCCGGTTTGCGCAGGGGCCAGCACGTAAGCCCCGCATTCAATGGCGCGGGCACGCAACAACGGTTCCCAATGGGCGGCACCTGTTGTGTCGTTGAAGGCAGCCGGCACCGTCAGGATGGTCGCATCCGCCTTGGCAAGGCGGCGGTAGAGATGGGGAAACCGCAGATCGTAACAGATCGTCAAACCGATCCGGCCAAAGGGCGTGTCGGCGATGACCGCCTCTTCGCCAGGCCGGTAACCTGCGCTTTCGCGGTATTGCTCGCTCTCAGACACGTTCACATCGAACATGTGGATCTTGTCATAGCGCGCGGCAATCCCGCCATCGGGCCGGATCAGGAAAGACCGGTTGGCAAACCGCCCGTCCGCATCCCGGGTCAAAAGCGCGAGCGAACCGATCAGCAGCCAGATGCCAAGCCGGTTGGCCTCATCCCGCAGCGCGGCGAGTGTCGGATCGTCCTCTTCATGCCGCAGGACTGCATTCTGATGCGCCCGGTCGGAAGAAAGACAGTTCGACACCTCAGGTGTCAGGACAAAGCCCGCACCTTTGGCCGCCGCCTCCCGCACCAGCGACAGCGTCACGGGCAGGTTCGCCTGCGGATCGTCGGTCACTGAAAGCTGGAGAAGTGCTGTCCGCATCCGTCAGGCCACGAGCATCGGGTCGAGTTTTCCGGCATGGTCAAGTGCGTGCAACTCATCGCAGCCGCCGACATGTGTGTCGCCGATGAATATCTGCGGGACGGTGTGGCGGCCATTGGCGCGGCGCATCATGTCCTGACGAAGCTCGGCATTGCCAGAGACGTCCGTCTCCTCATAAGTGATGCCCTTGCGCTCCAGGAGGCGTTTTGCAGCAATGCAGAAAGGGCACCAGGGTGTGCTGTAAATCTCAACGCGGTTCATAATGGATCCTGTTCCTGAAGTCGTGGTGACTATAAGGATTTAGGCATCCTTCGCAACGCGCGCCAGCACCAGTGTCGAAACCGTGTGGGCCCCGGCAGCAAGGCAGGCATCGGCTGCGGCGGCAAGTGTGGCGCCCGAGGTCATCACATCGTCGATCAACAGCACATCGCGCCCCGTGACCCGCGCGGCGCGGCGCGGATGAACCCGGATCGCGCCCGCGACATTGGTGAAGCGTTCATCGCGGTTGCGGCCATCCTGCGACGCGGTTTTCCGGGCGCGGACCAGCAGGTCCGGGCAATGGCCCAGCCCTGCGGTCTTTGCGACCGCACGCGACAAAAGCGCCGACTGGTTGTAACGGCGGCGGAAAAGGCGGGCCCAGTGCAGGGGCACCGGCACGACCAGCATGTCCGGTTTCAGGATCGGACCAGCGGCGCGCATCAGCCAAACCGCCGCAGGACGGACAAGGTCAAGCCGGTCGCCATGTTTCAAGGCCAGTACCATTTTGCGGCCGTTATCCTTGTAAAGAAGCGCCGCCCGTCCCCGGTCCCATGGTCGCGCCATAGTCAGGCAATCGTCGCAATATTCCGGCCTGCCGTCATCTTCGCCGGGCAGCGTCGTGCCGCAGCGATCGCAGACCAGCCCGCCGATAAATGGTGTTTCGCGCCAGCACGGACCGCAAAGGCCGAAATCTTCGGTGGCGGGTTCACCACAATTGATGCATTGCGCGGGAAAGAGCGTGCCGAGCACGCTTTGCATTCCCTTTCGAAGCATCCTAGTTTCGCCGATCATGACGCATCCACCCAAACTCACCGAACGTGCCGCGCTGCTCCGCAACCGCACCCGTGCCCTCAGACAAGGCGCTGAGCTGTTCCTGCACGAAGACTGCGCGGCTGAAATCGAAGAGAGACTGGGTGAGGTTAACAAACGGTTTACATCGCCTGCTATCGTGACCGGTTTTCCCGGCCCCTGGGCCAAGGTTCTTCCCGGCGCGCGCATTGTCGAGGATGCCGAGACGCTGGCGCTGGAACCGGGCGCGCATGACCTGATCGTGCATGGGCTGGCCCTGCACTGGGCCAATGACCCCGTGGGCCAGCTTGTGCAATGCCGCCGCGCGCTGAAACCCGACGGGCTGTTTCTGTGCGCGATGTTCGGGGGCCAGACCCTTTTCGAACTGCGCGCCTGTCTGGCCGAGGCGGAAAGCCGGTTGACCGGCGGCCTTTCGCCGCGTGTCCTGCCGATGGCGGAAATCCGTGACCTTGGCGGATTGCTGCAGCGCGCTGGTTTTGCCCTGCCGGTGGCCGATGCCGCGAAAAAGACCGTGACTTATACGACCGCCTTTCATCTGATTGCCGATCTGCGGGCAATGGGTGAGGGCAATGCCCTGCAGTCCCGCAGCCGCCGTGCGACACCGCGCGAATTGTTCCCGGAAGCCGCCCGCCTTTACGCAGCAACCTATCCGGCACCGGAAGGCCGCATCACCGCAACGTTCGAGCTGATCTTTCTGACGGGCTGGGCGCCGGATGAAAGCCAGCAAAAACCGCTCCGTCCCGGTTCGGCTGCGCAACGTCTGGCCGATGCGTTGGGTGCGACCGAAACGCCACTCGACCCCCGCGAACGTTGACGCGGGCAGATTTCCGTCTATCTCGGACACCGGGACAGGAGAGAAACGAATGAAAGACAAAATCGACCGCCCCGGTGACGGCCGCCTAATCCATGCGCCCGCCGACCATCCCCCGGTCACGCGGCCGCGTATCGGTGTTCTGGTCGCCAATCTCGGCACGCCGGACGATTACACGTATTGGCCGATGAGGCGCTATCTGAGCGAGTTTCTGTCCGACAAGCGTGTCATCGACTACCCCAACTGGAAATGGCAGCCGCTTTTGCAGCTGATCATCTTGTCAAAGCGGCCCTTCAGTTCGGGTGCGAACTACAAATCAATCTGGAATCACGACAAGGGCGAAAGCCCGCTGATGACGATCACCAAAGCGCAGGTGGAAAAGCTGCGCGCGGCGATTACCGAACGCTATGGGCCTGAGGTGATGGTTGAGTTTTGCATGCGCTACGGCAATCCTTCAACCGACTCGGTCGTGCGCCGCATGGTTGATGCGGGTTGCGAAAAGATCGTGTTCCTGCCGCTTTACCCGCAATATGCCGGGGCCACTGCGGCCACCGCCAACGATCAGTTCTTTCGCGCATTGATGAAAGAAAAGCGCCAGCCAGCGGCACGAATCGTACCCGAATACTTCGACCACCCGCTTTATATCGAGGCTTTGGCGCAATCGGTTGAGCGGGTCTATGCAACGCTCGATCACAAACCGGACGTTCTGGTTGCCTCGTATCACGGCATGCCGAAACGCTATCTGATGGAGGGCGATCCCTATCATTGCCAGTGCCAGAAAACCTCGCGCCTGTTGCGCGAACGTCTGGGCTGGGGGGCTGAGGCGATCAACACAACCTTCCAGTCGGTCTTTGGCCCCGAGGAATGGCTGCGGCCTTACACAGTCGAACATGTCGCCGAACTGGCGAAAGCGGGAAAGAAAAGAATCGCTGTGATTTCCCCGGCTTTTTCGGCCGATTGCATCGAAACGCTGGAGGAAATTCAGGGCGAGATTCGCGAGGCGTTCGAACATGCCGGAGGCGAAAGCTTCACCTATATTCCCTGCCTGAACGATGATGACGCCCATATTGCGGCGCTCATGGCGATTATCGGCGACAATCTGGCTGGCTGGATTACCTGATCCTTTACCGCAACAGCCTGACGGGTAGCAGACAACAAAAAAGGCGGTGGAAAAACCACCGCCTTTTCTGTTTGGACTTGAGTCCTATCAGTTGCTGGCAGCAGCAGCGATCAGGATGAGCGCCAGAACGGCGACAACAACACCAGCGGACGAAGAGGAGGAAGCCTCTTCAACAACCGGGGTCGGTTCCATGACCGGCTCAGCCATACCGCCGGCAACGGCAGTGGAAGCAGCAACGGAAAGGGCGGCGGCAAGCGCGAGCTTTTTCATTTACATATCTCCATTTTCACCGGGCGAAATTTCGTGAGGTCCGCCACGGCATACAGTCTTCACCTCGTATCATCCACTAGCTCACAAGGTCCGGAATATGCAACCTGCGACATTATGGACGCACAAAGGTTTCCGTAGTTTCGTCAAATAAGCAACACTTGCGTGCCGACATCCGCAAAGGAAAATAG
>NZ_JBARVQ010000832.1:0-4543 GCF_049646345.1 Albidovulum sp.
AACAATACATGCTTGAACTGGTAAACCGCGCCCGGCTTGATCCCGATGGTGAGGCCGCACGCTACGGTATCAGCCTGAACCAGAGTCTTTCTGCCGGTACAATCAGCAGCGCAGCGAAACAGGTGCTGGCCCCGAATGACCTCTTACAGGATTCGGCGACCGATCATTCCGACTGGATGCTGGCGAGCGACACGTTCAGCCATACCGGCGCGGGCGGCAGCGATCCCGGTGATCGCATGGCCCACGCAGGCTATTCCTTTTCCGGCAGTTGGACCTGGGGGGAAAATATATCGTGGCGCGGCTCGACCGGGTCGATAAAGGCTGGGGCAGAAATTGCCAAGCAACACAAAAGCCTTTTCCTGAGTTCGGGGCATCGCACAAACATCATGGAGAACGCCTTCCGCGAGGTGGGCATTTCCCAGGAGCTGGGTAAATTCACCTCCGGCAGCACGACCTACAACGCCTCAATGGTCACGCAGAACTTCGCAAAATCCGGATCGAAGGTCTTCCTGACCGGTGTCGCCTATTCCGACAAGGACAAGGACGATTTCTACTCGATCGGCGAAGGGGTCGGGAATGTGAAGTTCGAGATCGGCGGAAGCAGCACCAAGACCACCGGCGCCGGGGGATACAGCCTGGCGGTGAAAGCGGCCTCGGGTACCGATGTCAAGGTGACCGCAGCGTCGGGCGCGGTCTCGGAAGTGCGGGTCGATCTGTCCACCGGGAATGTGAAGCTCGACCTTGTCGGGGGCAAGATGTTCCTGAGTTCGGGGGATCTGAAACTCGTCAGTGGTGTCCGGAGCGCGGAACTTCTCGGGGTGGCAGATCTGACTTTGCGGGGAAACGGACAGTCCAACCGTCTTGTTGGCAATGATGGCGACAACCTGATCAAGGGATATCGTGGCCATGACACTTTGATCGGGGGCGATGGCAACGATACCCTGAATGGGGGGACTGGCAGAGATACCATCAGTGGTGGGGCCGATGACGATCTGCTCAGCGGAAAATCCGGATCGGACGTCCTGCGTGGCAATAACGGCAACGATGTCCTGCGTGGGTCGACGGGATATGATACCCTTAAAGGCGGGTCGGGGGACGACACGATCTATGGCGGCAGCGGCAAAGACCGCATCTTTGGCGGCGACGGCAACGACTGGATCCGGGGCGACAAGGGCGACGACCGGTTGACGGGCGGCGCTGGGGCGGATGAGTTCGTGTTTGCGTCCGGGCACGGGACCGACCGGATCACCGATTTTGAGGACGGTATCGACCGGATCAGGATCTTGGCCGGGGCCGCGGATTTCGGCGACGTTCAGATCAGCGCTGTATCAGGCGGCGATACCCGTGTGACCTTTGCCGATGTCACCATTATCCTGGAAGACACCGATCCGTCGGATATCGGCGCCAGCGATTTCATCTTCGGATAAGGACGAACCGCACCGCCGTGATTGCGGTTACAAGGGCCGGATCTTCAGCCGTGTGATGCGGTTTTCCTTGCGGGTCAGTACCTCAAAGCGGAAGCCGTGGAAGGAAAAGACCTGTCCCTCGGACGGGATCATCTGGGCTTCGTGAATGACAAGGCCCGCGACGGTGTTGGCCTCTTCATCGGGTAATGACCAGTCGGTCGCACGGTTCAGGTCGCGGATGGTCATCGCACCATCGACGATGCAATCGCCCGTTTCGCTTTGCTTCAGCGGATGTTCAGCGTCGATGTCGAACTCATCGGTAATCTCGCCGACGATCTCTTCGATGATGTCCTCAAGGGTGATCAGCCCCTTCAGGTCGCCGTATTCATCGACGACCAGCGCGAAATGGGTGCGCCGCTTCAGGAATTCACGCATCTGTTCGTCGAGCGGCGTTGTTTCGGGCACGAAATAGGGGGCCTTGGCCACTGACATGATGTCGAGGTCACGGACCGAGGCAAGGTTGCCATCCTCGCCGCGCACGGTCTTTTCGACCGCCCGCAGCAGATCCTTGGCATGGATCACGCCGACGACGTTGTCACGTTCGTCTTTATAGATCGGCAGCCGGGTATGGGGCGAGGCGAGGACCGACGACAGGATGCGGTCGGGGGCGGCATCGGCGTCGATCATCTCGATCTGGCTGCGATGGCGCATGATTTCCTCGACCGTGCGGTCGTTGAGGTCGAGCGCGCCCAAAAGCCGGTCGCGCGCCTCCTTGTGAACCGCCCCTTCGGAATGGCCGATGGCCAGAGCGCCGACAATCTCGTCGCGGAACGACAGGATATGGCTGTCGGGGTCGGCCTTGACGCCGAAGGGGATCAGAAGGCCGCGCACGATGAAGCGGACCAGCGTCACGATGGGGCTGAGGACAATGATCAGCAGGCGGATCGGCCGGGCGACACGCGAAGCCGCGGTTTCGGGGGCAGTGATCGCGTAAGTCTTGGGCAAGACCTCGGCAAAGACGAGGACAAGGGCCGTCATCACCAATGTGGCAACGGCAATTCCGTTGGCACCGAATAGATTGGAAAACAGCGCAGTCGCGAGCGAGGCCGACAGAATGTTGGCAACGTTGTTGCCCAGAAGGATCGCCCCGATCAGGCGCTCGCCATCCTCCTTAAGCTCAAGGGCGACATCTGCGCCGCGGCTGCCCTTGTCGGACTGCGCCCGAAGCTTGCCGCGCGAGGCGGCGGTCAAGGCGGTCTCGGACCCCGAAAAGAAGGCCGACAGCATCAGCAGGACGAAGATCGCCCCGGCAGTCAGCCAGAAACTGGAATCAAGGATCACGGCGGCGGTCATTTTGGGTTTCCCTTTGGCTCGTCCCTGTTATGGGGGCGCGGCGGCGCTGCTGCAAGTCGGAGCGATGTGGGCAATGTCAAAACCCCGCCCCGGACCCGATCCGCGGCCTTCTGGTTGCGCGTGAGGCATCGTTTGATACGTATGTCCGGAAATTTGACACCTGTTGCCACGCAGATTGACGCCTTCCGGCGATAACGTTGAGTCATCCGGAGCAAACGGACGTTCACACGACTGCGGCGAACGTGAGATGAGCCCTGAGCGGAAATGTCAACATCTCGCTGCGCGCGCTCGCAGCACGAATTTTTCTGCGGGCACGCAAATTCTCGTGTCGCTGTGTGACTTAAAGTCTGGCTATTCGAGACACGCGCAGCAAGATTGAATGCCCAAATTCACAAGTGTGGACAAAACTGTCATTGCTCAAGCTTCGATAGCCCTGTTGAATGCAGCCGAATGCAATTCGGACGCAACATATTTTTTGAAGTCGGTTACAATGCCCGAAATCCCAATTGCAACCCTAAATGGACTTTGATAATCTCCATCGATTTTTAAGATCATTTCGCGGACTTTGGGCAAGGTAACGTTGTTGTATTCATCGTGAATCTCAAGCCTAAGCGTTTATAAGCCGCGAGAGAGCAATAACCATGTTGACCAGTCAAAATTTCCCACGATCAACAGCAATGAAAACAGCCTATTACAGGTCAAACTTAATGCAGCTATGGAAACGATAGAACGTCTAGAAGCTGACAAGGCTGACTGGAAACAACAGGCGCAATCTCTTGCACGTCTCATGCCACCAGAAGGAGCGGGGGAGGGGCCTAGGCGGTCCTTATGGTCGCGGATCAAAGGCGGTTAATCACGCCGTCACCAACTTTTGGGCATAACTCCTCTAAGGTACATTCGACTTCTCTCATTAGAGAAGGGTTCCGCAAAAAATCGCACCTACTACAATTGCTAAGCTCAAATACTGCGAAGTTCTAATGGCTTCGCGAAAAATAAACCCACCGATGATGGCGGTTAAAGGAAACGCCAAGTTTCTTACTAATGTAATGATCGCCGCCTTCTCTCCAGACAGTGCTACAGCATAGGTGTAGGATGCGATCCCCCAGCTCAACCCCATGAGAATAATGATAAAACTAGCTTTCTTGCTTGAAAATATTTTCACCGGTGAAAAATCTGTATTCCTTAACTTACCAGCAAAAAGCAAAGAAAGTAGAACTGCGGGCAACACTGATATCTTGTCCCAAACGAAGAAGTTTGTCGGTTCAAGGTGGGTGGTCAACAGATAACGGTCAAATATCACTGTTCCAGAAAATAGGAAGGTGGGGATGGCCACATAATACATCAAGTCTTTCAAAGTTACGGCACTACCCCTAACTGGAAGGAAAATAGCAGCAAACACAGCACCTATTGATACCCATTGAACAGTGCCCAACTCTTCAGACAAAATAATGAGAGACATTACGCTAATCAACACCGGTTGTGACGCTGCCATCAGTGCGCCGTTGAAGGCTCCCAGATGTTCGATGCCTCTAAGCCTAAGATAAAAACCAGACCCGTAGAGGACATTTTTTAAGCACAACAGCGCGAATATTCCTAGAGATATTTCGTGGTCACTTAATATAGCAAAAACTAGGCAGATTATAAATGAAGGTATTATACTGTACACAACACAGACTGTAGAGTTAAAAGTCCCACTTTTCGTCGACCATGCGGATAGCAGGGAATTTATTGTATTTCCAAATGCAGATATGAGAGCAAGTAAAATGGGATAATAGGCAATAAAC
>NZ_JBARVQ010000833.1:0-2003 GCF_049646345.1 Albidovulum sp.
GTCTCAATCCGGCTCTTTGCTTGTGCGCCGACTTCGCGGGCGAAGGCATCATCGCGGACCAAGGGGTTGGAGCTGGAAATATCCAACCCAACAACAAGGGTTTCGGCGAATGTAGGAAGTGTCGTGGCAATCATGAGCCAGAAGGCAGCAAGTGTTGAAGAAATGAGTTTCATTGGTTTTCCTTTCAGACAGGTTGGGCGTCGTTCAACGCGGTTGAGATTTCATCGTGGGAGTTGTTGGTGCGCACCTTTTCAAGCAGACCTTCCATAACGGCGGGGTCGAATGGAGGCCCGCCGTCAGGGTGTGGGATTGGAAGTGAGCTGGCTTCGTAACCGCCTTCCAATTTTCGGTTGGTAAGCAGCAGGTCGAATGGCCGCAGCACTTCTTCACGCACAGCCACGATTAAGTCGGCGATCCGGTTGTTGTCCCAGTAGTGCAGCTTGTCCTTTGAGTTTTGAAGGTTGCTGCGGGCTTCACTTTCGAAGGCCATGGCTTCCTTGACGCGACCAAAGAGCATCGAGCTTTGACGCGCGTTGGCGATCCGTTGTGCAACGACGGGCACGCGGCGCACCAGCCATGATAGGAGCCACTTTGTTAGGTACACTGTGAGGAAGAACGCGGTGCACACCGAAAAAGTGAACAGCGGCACGGCGAGGTTGGTCATCAGGGATTCGAAGGCCGTCGGCCCGAAAGCTTCATCAATTGCTATCTGCGCTTGATCGAAGAAGGCGTCGATGGATGGAAAGGTTTCACTGAGACCAGCAATGCCTTGCGTAAGGGCAATCGTGCCTATCATCAGGCACGTGCCGACGATGAAGACCAAAGCGCATATAGCGGCGGCACTTGCGAGCAGCCTATCGAAACGCTTTGAGTTTAATACCTCGGCAACGATATGCAGAGCCAGCACAACGACCAGACCCGAGGCGGCAAAGGCTGTCGAGTGATAGCCTTCCTCCGCATAAGTGCCATGAAGCATGTGCAAAAGCGCGTAATCAATAGCCAGGAAGGCAAGCGCGCCACAGAATGCGATGAAGAGGACGCCTGCCTCGCCAGTAGCATAGAGGCCGAGTCTCGCGAAACGCGCGTCTGCCATCTTTAGGGTCATGAACTGCGCGCTGTTCAGTTGGGGTCTGTCAGTCATTGGTTTGTCTCCTTGAGGTTGTTGGAAAGCCGGCGGGTCTCAGCGATCAACGGGGGCAGCCCGCCGTTATCTGCGCCCTCGCCATGGGCGAGCTGAAATGCGGAACATTCGAGGGCCGTTTCTACGACGCGATCACGCGCTGCTTGCAGGGCTCGTTCGTCGGCCTGTACGCCTGCGACGAGTTCCGATTTGAATTCATCGGCACTGCGGCGAACTTCCGGCTGTGTTGGTGGACGGAAACCTTCGACGGAAAGTCGGAATTCCGACCAGGCCGAAGACTTCTGCGCGTGCCGAAGCTCCTGTTCTTCTTCAGTGATGTTCTCTTTGAAAATTCGCATTTGAGTTCCTCCAGAGTGCAAGGTTTGGCCCCGCTGTTCGCGGGTTAGTGGGAGCAGAGCCGGTTACGGCTCTGCGCGAAATTTTGTTGGGATGTGGGCTTAGCTGTTCAAGGCCATAGAAATGCCCATTGCAGTGATGGCGACACTGGTCGCGACCCATTGGCCTGCTGTGTAGCTTTCGTTCAGCATCGTTGCTGAGACCAGCATGACTAGAGCCACTTGAATAACCGCTGTGAGAGGCCCCCAGATACCGAGCGGCCCCGCCTTCAATAAGGCGACAAAGCACGTGGCGCTTAGAAGCCATGCCGCCCCGCCTAGGCTGAAGAACAGAGGGGACCAGTCTGTGAGATCAGCGGCTTTCTTGTAAGCGAATGAGCCAGTCACAGATAACGTGATCATGCCAAGGACCGTCGCGGTCTTTAATGCGGCGTCTTTCATAGCGGCGGTATCGCCGATGAATTCCAGAAATGATTGCATGTGGTATTCCTTCTTTGAAGAAGGGCGGCTCTGTTGCAGCAGACCCG
>NZ_JBARVQ010000834.1:0-7172 GCF_049646345.1 Albidovulum sp.
CCCCGGAGCGTCACCCGGCTGACCTTAAACGGCCTGACAAACACAACGCGCTGTCGGTGGTGATGATCGCGGCACTGACCGGGGCTACCGGGCGGCTCGGCCGCGACCGGGCGGTGCGGGAGATCGCTCTGACAGACGCGGGCGACTTTTTTTGTGCGGTCGGTGATCGGCTGGTTGCAGGGTGGTGCGTTCGGCATCGGGGTCGGTATGGCCTCGGTATGTGATGTGGCCATTGGTGTTTCCGGGGCCCGGTTCGGCCTGACTGTGACAGTGGATGCAATGCTGTCCGCTGTGTTGGAGGAACTTGCGCCCGAATGCCTTGTGGGCCACTACCACGATACGGGCGGCTGGGCGCTGACCAATACCGACCCCAAGCTGGCGCGGGGTGTCGACACCGGCCCGGAACTTGTTTTTTGTTGCGTGAAGCAGGCAAATTCGAACAGGAGATGCTGACGTGAAGGATGTCTACGCCGCCGCCGAACGATTGATGGGGATGAGCAATGAGACCTGGCGCCGCCATGCCTCCCCCTGGTCGGTCTATACGAGGATGCTAACGCTGCCCTTCCTTGCGCTGGCGATCTGGTCGCGCGTGTGGATCGGCGTATGGGCATGGGCGGCCGTTGCTGTGGTCATCGCTTGGGTCTTGCTCAATCCGCGTGCCTTTCCGCCACCGGCCAGCCTGGACAATTGGGTGTCGCGTGGGGTGCTGGGGGAACGTGTGTTTTTGCGGCGGCGAAACGAGGTTGCGGGACATCACCGGGTCTGGGCAACGATTCTCACGACCGCATCCGCTCTGGGCGCCGTCGTTCTCGGGCTGGGGCTGTGGTGGCTTGATCTCGCATGGACCGTGTTCGGCACGATCCTGACGATGGGATCGAAAATCTGGTTCGTGGATCGCATGGTCTGGCTTTATGGCGAATGGCTTCGAGACACGGGAAGAGAGTTGGGCGATGTATAAGACGATCATCAGTGCGACCGATCCGCGTGGCGTTACGACGCTGACGCTCAACCGGCCTGAGAAGCACAACGCGCTTTCCGCGGCGATGATCGCCGAACTGACCGAGGTTGCGGGGCGATTGGGACGCGATCCTGCCGTGCGGGTGATCGTGTTGACCGGCGCGGGCGACAGTTTCTGCGCCGGGGGCGATCTGGGCTGGATGCGCGAACAGATTGCGGCCGATGGCGCAACTCGGGCGCGTGAGGCGACGAAGCTTGCGATGATGCTGAATGCGCTCAATACCTGCCCGAAGCCGGTGATCGGCCGCGTGCAGGGCAACGCTTTCGGCGGCGGGGTCGGCCTGGCCTCGGTCTGTGATGTGGCCATTGGTGTCAATGGTGCCCGTTTCGGCCTGACCGAGACGCGGCTTGGCCTGATCCCGGCGACCATCGGCCCCTATGTGCTGGCCCGGATGGGCGAGGCGATGGCGCGGCGGGTCTTCATGTCAGCGCGCCTCTTTGGCGCGGACGAGGCGGTCAGGCTGGGCCTTCTGGCCCGTGCCGTCGATGCCGATGACCTTGATGACACGATCGAAGCCGAGGTCGCCCCCTACCTTGCCTGTGCACCGGGTGCGGTCGCCGAAGCCAAGGCGCTGGCCCGCAAGCTTGGGCCGAGGATCGATGAGGCAGTGATCGCCGAAACCATCGGCGCGCTCGTACGGCGCTGGGAAAGCCCCGAGGCCGCCGAGGGAATCGCCGCCTTCTTCGACAAGCGCGCGCCGGGCTGGAAAGCTTGAGAAACTGCAACGAGCCAGCCACCGCAATCATGTCGGGTAGCGTTAACTGCCCGCCAGAGCCGACATTTTCCGCGCCATACGCGACAGATTGCAGCCCGCCTTTGGTTGACCCCGTCCGGGCGGGGGAGTAAACGGGCGAGAGCCATATGACGCGTGTGCAACACGTGCGGGACGAAGGAGCCAACGGTGGACGATCAGCTCAGAGAATATCTTCCCATCCTCATCTTTCTCGCCATGGCCGTCGGTCTTGGCCTTGTCCTGATCCTCGCGGCGGTTGTCCTTGCCGTCCGCAACCCCGATCCGGAGAAGGTTTCGGCCTATGAATGCGGCTTCAACGCCTTTGATGACGCGCGGATGAAGTTCGATGTGCGCTTCTACCTCGTCTCGATCCTGTTCATCATCTTCGACCTGGAAGTGGCCTTCCTCTTCCCCTGGGCGGTGGCGTTCAAGGATATCTCGATGGTCGGGTTCTGGTCGATGATGGTGTTCCTTGGGGTGCTGACGATCGGCTTTGCCTATGAGTGGAAGAAGGGGGCGATGGAATGGGCGTGATGACGGGGGCGAACACTGCCGGTGCCGACCGTGAGGTCGCGACCCAGGCGCTGAACCGCGAGCTGCAGGACAAAGGGTTCCTCCTGACCACGACCGAGGACATCATCAACTGGGCGCGCAACGGCTCTCTGCACTGGATGACCTTCGGGCTTGCCTGCTGTGCGGTCGAGATGATGCATACCTCGATGCCGCGCTATGACCTTGAGCGCTTTGGCACCGCACCCCGCGCAAGCCCGCGCCAGTCCGACCTGATGATCGTTGCCGGCACGCTGACCAACAAGATGGCGCCTGCGCTCCGCAAGGTCTACGACCAGATGCCCGAGCCGCGTTATGTCATCTCCATGGGGTCCTGCGCCAATGGCGGCGGCTACTACCATTACAGCTATTCCGTTGTGCGCGGCTGCGACCGTATCGTGCCGGTGGACATCTATGTGCCGGGCTGCCCGCCCACGGCCGAGGCGCTCTTGTACGGTATCCTGCAGTTGCAGCGGAAGATCCGCCGCACCGGCACCCTGGTTCGCTGAGGAGGAACCCATGTCCGAAGCCCTTCAGGAGCTGGCCGCCCATATCGAGATCAAACGCCCCGATGAAGTGGTCGCGACCGAGATCGCGTTCGGCGAGCTGAACGTCACCGTCACGCTTGCGGGCCTGACCGATTTCGTTGAATTCCTGCGCGCCGACCGGTCCTGCCGGTTCTCGACGCTCGTCGACGTCACCGCCGTCGACTACCCCGAACGTGTGGCCCGGTTCGACGTCGTCTATCACTTCCTGTCAATGTACCAGAACGCCCGAATCCGTGTCCGCGTTCAGGCCCGCGAAGAGGATATGGTGCCCTCGATCACCGACATCCACCCTTCGGCCAACTGGTTCGAGCGGGAGGTGTTCGACATGTTCGGCATCATCTTCTCCGGCCATCCCGATCTGCGCCGCATCCTCACCGATTACGGGTTCCGGGGCTATCCTCTGCGCAAGGATTTCCCGACCACGGGCTATACCGAGGTGCGCTATGACGAAACGCTGAAGCGGGTTGTCTATGAGCCGGTGAAGCTGGTGCAGGATTACCGTCAGTTCGATTTCATGAGCCCGTGGGAAGGCGCGGAATACATCCTGCCGGGCGATGAGAAGCAGGAGGCCAAGGGCTGATGGCCGAACCGGTGGTCATGTACGGGATCGGTGCGACGAAGGCGGGGACCTCTTGGCTCTACCGCTATCTCGCCGCGCATCCCGACTGCTACCTGCGCTCGATCAAGGAACTGCATTTCTTCGACGCCCGTGAACAGGACAGCCGCGACTGGTATCTGAAGCAGTTGAAAAACGCCGGCGCGTCGCTGGGGCGCCGCATTGCCAGCGGGCAGGGCGGAGAGAACGGCCAGGCCAGCCTGCATCTGGCTGAGATCGGCATCTATTCCAATATCCTGCGTAAGGGGGATGAGACCGCCTATCTCGCCTTCCTGCAGGACGGGCGTGAAGATGAACGGGTCGTCGGTGACATTACGCCCAGCTATTCGCTGCTTTCGGCCGAATGTCTGGCCCATATGGCCAAGATCGCGGGGGATGCGCGGTTCGTCTATCTGATGCGCGATCCGGTCGACAGGCTCTGGAGTCATGTTCGCATGATTGCCAGGCGTCGCAGCAAGGATGGAAGTGACATTCCCGAACGCGCCGCACGGATTTTCGATAAGACGCTTGATGGGCAGGAAGAGCATATCGTCGAACGCGGCGACTATCGTGCGACGCTGGAAAAGCTTGAAATGACGCTCGACCCTGACCGGGTCTTCCTCTGCACCTATGAAGAGCTTTTCTCGGATGCCGCGCTCGACCGGCTCTGCGAATTTCTTGGTATCCGGCCGATGCCGGGCGATTACGACACCTGCGTTCATACCGGCATTCCGGTGCCGATGACCGCGGATCAGAAACAGCGCGCGGCGAAGTTCCTTCGCCCGCAATACGATTATGTCGCGTCAAAGCTCGGGCAGATGCCCCGGGGCTGGGGTGCGGCCATGGCAGGGGCATAAGATGATGGACGGTTCCAGAGGCTATGAAGATGCGCTGACCGGCGAACAGCGGATCCGCAACTTCAACATCAACTTTGGCCCGCAACACCCTGCGGCGCATGGCGTTTTGCGGTTGGTGCTTGAGCTGGACGGCGAGGTTGTCGAACGCTGCGACCCGCATATCGGGCTTTTGCATCGCGGCACTGAAAAGCTGATGGAAAGCCGCACCTATCTGCAGAACCTGCCCTATTTCGACCGGCTCGATTACGTTGCGCCGATGAACCAGGAACATGCCTGGTGTCTGGCGATCGAAAAGCTGACCGGCACCGTGGTGCCGCGCCGGGGCTCTCTGATCCGGGTGCTTTTTTCGGAAATCGGCCGCATTCTGAACCATATCCTCAACGTCACCACGCAGGCGCTCGATGTCGGCGCGCTGACGCCGCCCTTGTGGGGGTTCGAGGAACGCGAAAAGCTGATGGTCTTTTATGAGCGGGCCTGTGGCGCGCGGCTTCACGCCGCCTATTTCCGCCCCGGCGGTGTGCATCAGGACCTGCCCGATGACCTTCTCAATGATATCGAGGAATGGGCGACCCATTTCCCGAAAATCATCGACGATCTTGATGGCCTCCTGACCGAAAACCGTATCTTCAAGCAGCGGAATGCCGATATTGGCATCGTGCATGAGGATGATGTGCTGCGCTGGGGTTATTCGGGCGTCATGGTGCGGGGGTCCGGCATGGCCTGGGACCTGCGTCGGTCGCAGCCCTATGAATGCTACGATGAGTTCGACTTCAAGATCCCGGTCGGCAAGAACGGCGACTGCTATGACCGCTACCTCTGCCGCATGGAAGAGATGCGCCAGTCGGTCTCGATCATCCATCAGGCCATCGCCAAGCTGCGCGCCCCCGAGGGCAAGGGCGACGTTATGGCGCGGGGCAAGCTGTCACCGCCGAAACGGGGTGAGATGAAGACCTCGATGGAGGCGCTGATCCATCACTTCAAGCTTTACACCGAGGGCTTTCACGTGCCCGCGGGCGAGGTCTATGCCGCCATCGAAGCCCCCAAGGGCGAGTTCGGCGTCTACCTTGTCGCCGACGGGTCGAACAAACCCTACCGCACCAAGATCCGTGCCCCCGGCTATCCACATCTGCAATCGATCGACTGGATGGCCAAGGGCCACCTTCTGGCCGACGTCGCCGCGATCATCGGCACGATGGATGTCGTGTTTGGGGAGATTGACCGGTGAGATTCTCCTGTCTGGCCTGCAGTCTGCTTCTGGTCCTGTCCGGCGTCGGTGCTCATGCTAGCGACGATCCTTGGCCCACCGTGTATGCGGCGTTCGAGGCGAACGACTGCACCTTGACCGAAACCACTCTTGTCGAGATCTTCGCCGAGAGGGGCTACGACACCTGGACCATCAATCAGATGGTTGTATCGCTCGGTAACAGTGGTGACGTTCGCTACGACGCCCCGACCGAGAGCTACAAGCTCATCACTACCGAGAAGTGCCAATAATGCTCCGCCGCCTTCACCACGAACAGCCTGCCTCATTCGAATTCACGCCCGCGAACCTTGCCTGGGCGAAGGGGCAGATAACGAAGTACCCTGAGGGCCGTCAGGCTTCGGCGATCATCCCGCTTCTGTGGCGCGCGCAGGAGCAGGAGGGCTGGCTTTCCCGCCCGGCCATCGAACATGTCGCCGATATGCTGGGGCTTGCCTATATCAGGGCGCTGGAAGTGGCGACCTTCTACTTCATGTTCCAGCTGCAACCCGTTGGTTCTGTTGCGCATATCCAGATCTGCGGCACCACGTCCTGCATGATTTGCGGGGCAGAGGATCTGATCCGCGTTTGCCGCGAAAAGATCGCTGCCCAGCCGCATCAGCTGTCCGCCGATGGCAAGTTCAGCTGGGAAGAGGTCGAATGCCTTGGTGCCTGCACCAACGCGCCCATGGCCCAGATCGGCAAGGATTATTACGAGGATCTGACGGCCGAGAGCCTCTCGACACTTCTCGACGACATGGCCGCTGGCATGGTGCCGGTGCCGGGTCCGCAGAACGGTCGCTATGCGTCAGAGCCGCTCAGCGGTCTGACCAGCCTGAAAGAGTACGAAAAGGGCCGGGCGAAACATAACGGCTCGGTCCAGCTTGCCGTCGATATCGGCGACAGCGTCAAGCGCATCGACGGAACCGAGGTGCCGCTTCTGACCCCGTGGCTGGGCAAATCCAGTGCCGCGAAAGCACCTGCAAAGAAAGCCGCCCCGGCGGCAAAGCCCGCAAAGGCCGATAAGCCTGCTGCCAAGGCCGAGGTCAAAGCGGACGCTAAACCGGCCAATGCCAAAAAACCCCGGGCAATGAAGGCACCGCGCAAGGGTGGCGCGGATGATCTGAAGATGATCAAGGGCGTCGGCCCGAAGCTGGAACAGATGCTGCATGGCATGGGCTTTTTCCACTTCGATCAGGTCGCGGCCTGGAGTGAGGCGGAGCTGGCCTGGGTTGATGACAATTTGGAAGGGTTCAAGGGCCGCGCCAGCCGCGATGGCTGGATCGATCAGGCAAAATTGCTGGCCGAAGGCGGTCAGACCGAGTTTTCCAAACGCGTGAAAAAGGGCGAAGTTTACTGAAAAAGTAACGGAAACGGGGAGTGCGAGGGATGACGGGACAGGGCAGCGCGGAATGCCGCAGGAATTCATGGTGGGTTGCGATCGCGGGCGGTGTGCTCGTGGCGCTGATGCTGTTGCTGGTGGCCAAGTATGGGGTCTTTTCGGCCCTGCTGATCGGCGCGATCTTTGCAGTGGTTCTGGGTTTCTTCCTTACATGGGCGTTCTGCTCCAAGGCAGAGGACCTGCGCGCCGTCGAGGCCGCAGCCCCCGTTGCTGCCGCCCCGGCGCCCGAA
>NZ_JBARVQ010000835.1:0-6287 GCF_049646345.1 Albidovulum sp.
CGGTACTCCGTCCGCGCTGATCGCTGCCGAGGACGGCTTGAGCGAAAGCCACAAAGCTGGGGCATCCCTCGTCACCTGGTCCCTTTCAGAGATCGGGGCGGACTGGGTAGTGATTTCACACGATACGCAATCAATCCGAATGGAACTTTACAAACAATGATCATCCGGCGCTCTTTCTTCCTCGGGCTGGTCCTCGCCCTGGTGTCCTTCCTTCAGGCCTGCGAGGCGCCGGAAGGCGGGCATGGCGGATCGCGGTTGCTTGCCAATCAGGGCGGTGGCCGATCGTCCGGCTCGTCCCTTGGGCAACGGTTTAGCGCCCTTCTCGACGGTTCGACCGCAGAGCGCCGCATTGTCGGATCCAACGAGTTCCTGAACACCGACCGGGCGTCACGCGGACCACTCTATCAATTTTCTGACCAGGGAGAGATCACCCTCAATCTGATTGACGTTCCCATCGAACAGGCGGCCAAGGCTGTTCTGGGCGATGCGCTGAAGAAGAACTACGCGATCAAGCCGGACGTGTCGGGCGCGGTGACCCTGCAGACAACGCGGCCCCTTTCCGAAAAGGCATTGATCGAGACCTTCCAGACGATCCTCGAACTGAACGGCGCGACGCTCGATGTTTCCGGCGATCTATTTACGATCGTGCCGCTCGGTGGCTCCGCCCGCCGCGTGTCGCCAATCTCGGAGGCAAACGGCGTCGGCAACCGGATCGTGGCCGTCCCCTTGCAGTATATTGGCACGGCCGAGATGCTGCGGCTCCTCGAACCTATCGCGGGATCGACGGTCAAGCTCGACGCTATTCCGCAGCGCAACATCATCCTTATTTCCGGCACCCGGGACGAGATCAATGCGGCTATCGACGCGGTCAATCTCTTCGATGTAGACGTGCTTAAAGGCAAATCTGTCGGTCTCTTCCGCCTCAAGGCTGCGGAGCCCGAGGCGGTTGCCGAGGAGCTGAACCTGATCTTCGAGACCGGCGACGGCGGCAGCCTCCAGAACGTCCTGACCTTCGTTCCATCCAAGCGTCTGGGCGCCATCATCGTCATTACCAGCCGGTCAAGCTATCTGCCCGAGGCTGAAAAATGGGTGCGTGATCTTGACCGCACCGCCGGCGGCGCCCGCCGCCGCCCGGTCGTCTATTCACTTCAAAACCGCGGCGCGTCCGAACTGGAACCGATCCTGACGGCGATGATCCAGGACGTGGCGTCTGAAGAAACGGGAACCGTCGAGGGCACACCGCGTGTTGTGGCCGATGACGCCCGGAACTCGGTCATCGTCTGGGGCAACGACAGCGAGCAGGACAGTTTTTCGCGGCTGATCCAATCGCTGGATTCGGCACCAGTCCAGGTGCTGCTTGAAGCGACCATCGCCGAGGTTACGCTGACGGATGAGCTGAAATTCGGCCTGCGGTGGTTCTTTGAGAACGGTAATTTTGGCGGCACGTTCTCGGACGCGTCCAACGGGTCGGTCGGATCGACCTTCCCGGGTCTTTCCTTCGTGTTCCAGGGCTCGTCCTCGGCGGTCGCGCTCAACGCCCTGTCATCGGTGACCAATGTGAACGTCGTATCGTCGCCAAGCCTGCTCGTCCTCGACAACCAGGAAGCAAGGCTCCAGATCGGCGACCAGGTCCCGATCGCCACACAGCAGGTCAAGGATACCGGCGATGCGAATGCCCCCGTTGTCAATACAATTTCATTCCGCGACACCGGCATCATCCTCACGGTCAAACCGCGCGTGTCGAAATCCGGCCAGGTCATCCTCGATATAGAGCAGGAGGCGAGCACGGTATCGGACACAACGACATCTGGGATCGACTCGCCGACCATCTCGCAGCGGAAGATCAAGACAAGTGTGGCCGTGACTGACGGTCAAACCATCGCGCTCGGCGGGCTGATCGAGGAGAACCGGAACCGGACCAATTCCAAAGTGCCAGGTGCGGGCGATGTCCCCGTCATCGGCGCACTGTTCCGCAACCGTAAGGACACGATCGGCAAGACCGAGCTGCTGGTCCTGATCTCCCCCCGAGTCATCCGCAACGGTCAGGAAGCCTCTGCGATCACAACCGAGTTGCGTAGCCGGATCAGCGGCGCGAACGGGCTGGTGAGCGGCGGCATCGTTGATCCTGGCACCGGTCATCGCATCGTGGAATGAGAGGAAAAACAAAGGCAACGTTACGGACGTGTCCCACCATGCCCAGCTACAGTTATCAGGCGCTTGCATCGACCGGGGAAACGGTGACCGGCGATCTTTACGCCGAGAATGAGCCATCGGCGCTCGACGCGCTGGTGCAAAAGGGATTGACGCCGCTCGATCTGCGACCGGCTGAGGAGAATATTCCCTGGTGGAACCGCGACATCCGCTTCTTCGGCTCATCGCCAAGTGTGCGTGAGAAGGACATAGAGAACTTCTTTTCTGCATTCTCGACCCTGTTGGACGCACGGATTCCGCTGTCCCGTGCGCTGGCGTTCTGCAAAAGGCAGACAAGGAACCGACGGTTGCGGCGCGCGGTGGCGGATATGGAAACGCGCGTCGAGGGGGGCGAAACCCTCGCCGCCGCGATGCGCTCGGTGTCACCCGCCTTTTCCGAAAGGCTGTCGGACCTCATTGCCATGGGCGAGGCGGCAAACCGATTACCTCAAGTCACGCGCGACATCGCGGCCTTCCTTTCATCCGAAGCGAAGCTCAGGGGCGAACTGCGCTCGGCCCTGATCTATCCGGTCCTGCTTCTCATCATGTCGGCGGCTGTTGTGTCGCTTGTGATTTTCTACCTCGCCCCGACCCTTCTGCCGGTCTTCTCTTCCGCAGGCGTCGCCCCACCGGTGACTTTGCAGGTGATGTCGGCAATCCGGACAGTCTTGCTTGATGGCTGGGTGATCATTCTCGTTGTTTTCCTGTTCCTTGGGGCGCTCTTCACAGCGTTCCGTTCCCCGCTGACAGTGATGCTCGGTCGTGTTTCGCTGCGGTTGCCGGGTCTCGGCGTTTTCCTGCGCCAGAAAGAAAGTCTTCGGGCCCTTCGGACACTCGGCATGATGCTGACGAGCGGCACACCTTTGCCCACCGCGCTTGGCAACGCCCGGGACATCTGCCGATCGCAACAGTTCAAGGCGCTCTTCGCGCAATGCAGGAAAGAGATCGAAAGCGGCGGCAAACTCTCGACGGCGCTGAGCGAGAGCTGGCTCGTCGACGATATGGTGAAGATCTTGATCCAGACCGGAGAGGAAAGTGACAGACTGCCATCCGCTGTGGCAAAAGCGGCCGATCATCTGTCGCAGTCCAGCTCGGCGACACTCGCGCGAGCCATGCAGATGATCACGCCGGTCCTGACACTGGCGATCGGACTGGGGGTGGGCGGGATCATTCTGTCGACGATTTCGGCGATCATGGACATGAACGACATTGCGTTCTGAATCGGCATCCGCACGGGCAGGGTTCACGCTTCTGTAGGCGCTCGTCGTGCTGGGCATCATGGCGCTGGTTCTTCTTGCTTCCGTGCGGGCCTTTCGTCCGCCATCACCGGCGTTCCGGTTACAGGAACTGATCGCCGAAAAATCGGCCGAGGCTGCCCGGGCGCAAGTCCGTGCTGTCCGGAACGCGCGTGCGGTGGTCGTCGAGGTAAACGACGCCACCTGTTCGGGGGCGCCGGTCCCGCTGACCTTCTTTCCCGATGGCACCGCGTCTGCAGCAAACATCTGTCTTCGGATCGGTGAACAGCAGACGACGCTTACGCTCGATCCGCTGACCGGACAGCTTCGGAGCGATGCCGAATGAGGTGCAGCCGATCCGCAGGATATTCGCTGCTGGAGGTTCTTGTCGCCTTCGCGATCATGTCGATCGTTCTGGCGACAATTCTGCCGGGGCAGTCGCGGATGCTTCGCGCGGCGGCCCGGTACGAGGAAAAACTCATGGCGGAGGATTACGCGATCTCCCGTCTTGAGCGGCTGGGGCTTTCCGACCAGATCACGCCCGGGACCACTCAGGATACCTACCGCGACTGGACCGTCATCACGAGGGTCGAAACGCGGCCTGGTGTCGCAGAGGGTAGCGACCTGTGGTGGGCCGTTGTCACTGTGGAACGCACGGACGGAGAGATCATAGGAACGGCGGAAGGGGTGCGATCCGCCGGGGGACCCGTACCATGAAGGGGCGCTCCGGTCTCAGCCTCTTCGAAATGCTGATCGCGCTTGCCCTGCTTGCATTCATCGCGGCGGGGCTCTCGGGCAGCCTGGGCCTCAGCATCCGTCTGCTCGATCGGTCACGAGCTGACCCAGCCGTTGTCGAATCCGCGGCGCTGCGCGCGCGCCTCCGCCACTGGATTGCCAACATGGCCCCGCAATCGCTGCTGACGCCGTTTCCGAACCAGTTCGTGGGGGCAGGGGACCATCTCACCTTCACCACCATGTCCGATACACCATTCGCGCCCGACGCTGCCGCGCTCGTCGTGACGATCGCCGAGACAGAGGGTACTGTCACACTGTCCGCCGCGTCGATTGATGATGGGGGAACGGAGATACAGGTTTATCAAGGCGTTCTCGCACGCGACGTCGGGAAGGTCTCGATCAGCTACTTTGCGCCCGACGACGACCCGCCCGCATGGCTGTCGGAGTGGCCCGATTCCGGCCAGTTACCGGCGCTTGTGCGCATCGAAATCGGAGAAGGATCGGTGCCGGATTGGCCGGAGTTTACGGCACACCCGTTGCTTGGACCGTGACGTCACCTGGTCAGGTCGGCGTCTTCGCCAGCGCCACCATCCTTGCCGTCTCGGCCTAACGAGAGCACCGAAAACGTCCCACCATCCGTGGGTTCCTTGTAGAGATACTGGCGCCCCCAGGGATCGGTCAAACCGTCCCCAGAGGTCAGGTACGGTCCATCCCAGGCGGCTTCTCCCGCCGGTCCTGACATAAGCACTGCCAGTCCCTCGGCATTCGACGGATAGCGCGCCATGTCGATGTAGAAAAGTTCGACAGCGTCGGAGATCTGTTTGATCTGCAATGAGGCGGTTTCGGACTTTGCCTTGCCGAGATAGCCGATAAGCCGGGGACCGACGACGGCCGCGACCATGGCTATGATGGTCAGGACGATGAGAATCTCGAGGATCGTCACACCCGCCTGGCGGGAGAGGGTTTCGTGTCGTGAATTCGTCAAAGCAGTTTACTCCCACTCAGCCAGACCGCCCAACCGGAAAGACACAGGAACGGCCCGAATGCAACCCGGGATGTTGCGATCGTGGCATAGTTCCCAAGCTGAAAGAGATGCATCCCCGCGAGAAACAGGATGCCCGACAGGGACGCGGCGAGAACACAATATGTCGTGCCTTCAAGGCCGAGCCATAGGCCGAGCCCGGCCATCAGTTTCACGTCGCCGAACCCGAGCCCCTGCCAGCCCCTGAACTTTTCGTAGGCCCGCGCAGTCAGCCAGAAGGCGGCCGACCACAGAAGGGCAGCTGCAATTGCATCGATGACCACGACACGGGATTGACCGAAGAGCTGCCAGCACCCGCCTAGTGCGATCATCAACGAGGCGATATCGGGGATCTCAAGGCGCTCGATATCGACAACACTGACCCAGATCAGCAATATGGCCAAACCGAGGGTCGGCAGGAGAAGAACAGTGAAATCCACTCCTGCCACCACCGCCATGACCACATAGGCTCCGCAATGAAGAAGAACATTGGCCGCCCGTCTCACGGCTGGATTTTCCGCGACACTGGCCCAGGCGAATGCCGCAGCCGGGCGCGGCGCGGTTTCGCACTGATTGCCGTTCTGTCTTCGCTGGCGATCATTGCCCTTCTTCTCGTTGTTGCCGGAAATCTTCAACGCGCGCGCGTACAAGGATATGCGTCAAACCTTGCGCTGACGCAATCTCAGCACCTCAATCGCGACTTGCTGAAACTCGTGATCGACCAGATACAACCCACTCCTGAAACTATCGAGTTGGACTTTCGGCGCGGGGCGCAAGTCATCCACCTTCGTCTGCAGGATGTCGGCGGTCTAATCGACGTCAATACCGCGTCGCCAGACCTCCTGCGCGCACTCTTCGAGGCGTTTGATGTCGATGATGAACATGAACGTGTCCTCCTCGATTGGCGCCGAACCGGAAAGCGGTTCCTGCGTGTCAGCGACTTCGCGCGGCTGGCAGGAATCGATCCGGTTCGGCAGGTCAACCTGCGCGCCGTGACAACCGTTCACTCCGGGCGTTGGGGCGTTTCGCCGGACGTCGCACCGCCCGCTGTCCTCGATCTTCTTGGGGCTCATCTCCCCCGCGTGTCGGGCGACACTGGCGGGCAA
>NZ_JBARVQ010000836.1:0-2647 GCF_049646345.1 Albidovulum sp.
GTGGCCTATATGGATACCGCGATCCATGAAGAACCCGACAAGATCTGCGAAACACCGCCATGGTACGCGAACTACGAATGGAAGAAACGCGAAGCCTGCGAACAGGCGGGCGTGACGGCGATCCTCGGTGTGGGATTCGATCCGGGTGTGGTGAACGCCTATGCGCGGCTTGCCGAGGATCAATTCCTCGACACGATCAGCGAGATCGACATCGTCGATATCAACGCAGGCAGCCACGGCAAGTATTTCGCGACGAACTTCGATCCCGAGATCAATTTCCGCGAATTCACCGGCACGGTCTATTCCTGGCAGGGCGGTGAATGGCGCGAGAATGCGATGTTCGAAGTGGGCCGCGAATGGGACCTGCCGGTCGTCGGCAAGCAGAAGGCTTATATGTCGGGCCATGACGAAGTGCATTCGCTGGCCAACCGCTATCCGCATGCCGATGTGCGGTTCTGGATGGGCTTCGGTGATCACTACATCAATGTATTCACCGTGCTGAAGTCGATCGGCCTCTTGTCCGAGCAACCGGTGACGACGGCCGAGGGGCTGGAAGTGGTGCCGCTGAAGGTGGTGAAGGCCTGCCTGCCCGACCCGGCAAGCCTCGCGCCCGGCTATACCGGCAAGACCTGCATCGGCGATCTGGTGAAGGGCACGAAGGACGGCAAACCGGCCGAGGTCTTCATCTACAACGTCGCCGATCACAAGGAGGCGTTCAACGAGGTGGGCAGCCAGGGCATATCCTATACTGCCGGTGTGCCCCCGGTCGCTGCTGCGATCCTGATCGCCAACGGCACCTGGGATGTGAAGAAAATGGCCAATGTCGAAGATCTCGATCCCAAGCCCTTCATCAGCGTGTTGAACCGTATCGGTCTGCCGACACGGGTAAAGGATGCGGCGGGCGACCGGGCTGTCGATTTCGGCTGATGGATGGATGGCCGACCATGCCGGGTGCTGTCCTCGCCCCTGCATTGGTTCTGGCGGTGGCATTGGCGCCTCCGGCAAGGTCGGCCGAACCTTGTACCGAGCTGACAGCCCTTGTTGATGCGGCAGGCGCGGACTTTCCGAACGGCGGTGCCGCGCCGGAAGAGCGTGAGACGAGCCCCTTGTTGCGCGACGCAGAGACCTGTGCCGTGACGACCGCAATATCGGGGCGGCGGGAATATCATTGCGCCTGGGTATTTCCCTACCGCGCGGTTGACGCGCTTGCGGCGTTCGACTCCCTGAATGGGGTGATCGAGCAATGTTTTCCGAAACACGGGCCTGTCGAGACTGATCAGGGGGTCAATCACCCGGATTTCTACGACCTGCGCCAGTACCCGCTGGATCGCGCCGATCTGTCGGTGTCGCTCAAGGACAAGGTTGCGCTGCAAAAGACCTATGTCTTTCTGAGAATTCGCAGTACCGATCCGGAGTGAGCGCAGGAGTTCCGTTTTGACAACCGACGACACCGCCCGCGCAGCGCGCCTGCTGCACCTTCATCGTGAGGCGCTGGCCAAGGGTGATCCGGTGCCGCCGCAGATCACGCTTGCGGCCATGTATCACCTGCCGGGTGATCCTGCCGGGGCCCGGACCTATGGCCGCGCGGACAATCCGACATGGGAGGTTCTGGAACAGGCCCTCGCCCATCTGGAAGGGGCTGACACCGTCGTTTTCCCCTCTGGCATGGCGGCCATCGCCGCGCCGCTGTTCGCGCTTCTCGGGTCGGGCGACCGGCTGTTGATCCCCTCGGATGGCTACTATACGACCCGGCTTCTGGCGGATCGTTACCTGAAGCGGCTCGGTGTGACGGTTGACACCCGGCCGACCGCAGGGATGGAGGAAGGCGGCTTTGACGGCTACCGCCTCGTCTTTCTTGAAACCCCGTCCAATCCCGGCCTCGACCTCTGCGATCTTGCCGCCATCACCGCCGCCGTCCGGGCGGCGGGGCGGCTGACGGTGGTCGACAATACGACGATGACCCCTTTCGGTCAGCGGCCGCTCGATCTGGGCGCTGATATCGTCGTCGCCGCCGATACCAAGGCGCCGAACGGGCATTCGGATGTGTTGATGGGCCATGTGGCCAGCCGCGACGACGAAATCATCGCGGCGGTGCGGGAGTGGCGGAAGCTCTCTGGCTCCATCCCCGGCCCGTTCGAATGCTGGCTCGCCCATCGCGGGCTGGAGACGCTGGAACTGCGCTTTGACCGGATGTGCAGCAGTGCTGCCATCCTCGCGCCACGGCTGGCCGCACATCCCGCCATCCGCACGATCCGCTATCCGGGGCTTGCGACCGATCCGTCGCACGCGCTGGCCCAGCGTCAGATGACCCGGGCGGGGTTCCTTATCGGTCTGACGCTGCAATCGGCAGAGGCAGCCGAGGCCTTCATCAACAATTGCCCTCTCCTGCAACCCGCCACCTCGTTCGGCGGTGTCCACAGTTCCGCCGAACGCCGCATCCGCTGGGGCGACGCGGTCGATCCCGGCTTTGTCCGCCTGTCGGTCGGTTGCGAACCGGTGGAGGAGTTGTGGAACGCGCTGAAAGCGTCACTCGACGCCGGCAGCTAGCGATAGGGGTCCTTCGGCCCGCGATCCTCGGACAGCGATCCCTGCCGCCGGGCGATCAGGGACTCGATGGCGTCGGCAAGATGCACCTCTGCGATGTTGT
>NZ_JBARVQ010000837.1:0-3516 GCF_049646345.1 Albidovulum sp.
CGCCTTTCGCCAGAGGATCTTCAAAAACAGGCTGATCTGTTCTGAAACATCTCCTGTGCCGGGGCTACCTGGTCTTGGCGGAATACAGCGCCCACAAATCCGGCCGCTTATCCTGCGTCAGGCGCTCCGCCTCCGACCGCCGCCATTTTTCAATCTCGCCGTGATGGCCGGACATGAGGACGGGCGGGATCTCGCGCCCTTCCCAGAGAGCGGGCCGCGTATATTGCGAATGTTCCAGCAGGCCGTGAGAATGGCTTTCCTCCTCGGTCGAGGCGGCGTTGCCAAGGACGCCGGGCAAAAGCCGCACGACGGCGTCAAGCATGGCCTGCGCGGCAATTTCACCCCCGGAGAGAACGAAGTCTCCAAGGCTGACCTCTTCGACGGCGTAGTGATCCAGCACCCGCTGGTCGACACCTTCGAACCGGCCCGCGAGCATGGTTATGCCCTGCGCCCTGGCCCAACGGCGGGCCACGGCCTGATCGAAGGGTTTGCCGCGTGGCGAGAGGTAGACCACCGGCCATTTCGTCCGGTCGGGGGGGGTGCCGATGGCGGCCTGATCGAAAGCGTTGCCCACGACATCGGCGCGTAGCACCATGCCCGCGCCACCGCCTGCGGGCGTGTCGTCGACGTTGCGGTGTTTGCCCACGCCGAAGGGACGCAGGGGGATCGTCTCAAGCTGCCAGAGCCCCTCGGCCAGCGCCTTGCCGGTGAGGGAAAGGCCAAGCGTCCCCGGGAATGCCTCGGGGAAAAGCGTGATGATGCGCGCGGTCCATGCCCCTTTGAGGCGCGGGACTTCCGCCATCAGGTCGCGTGGCTTGAGCGAGGCCGTAACGGAAAGCCGCCCGTGCGATTTCGGTTTCTCCTCACCCGTCACTCGGTCTCCTCCGGCGGGTCTGCGATGATGCGCCCGGCGGTCAGATCGACCGTGGGGACAGCGGCACGCGTGAAGGGCAGGAGAAGCGCGGTCTTCCGGCCCGGTGCGAAGATCTCAAGAATATCGCCCGCGCCGTGATTGTGGACCGCGCGAAGCGTGCCGAGTTTGGTGCCACCTGTGTCGAAAACCTCTAATCCGATCAGGTCGGAATGGTAGAATTCGTCATCCGGCAGGTTCGGCAGCATCGACCGGTCGGCGTAGAGTTCGACGCCGCGCATCGCATCGGCCTCTTCCTTGCTCGTGATGCCCGAGAGGCGCGCGGCAAAGCCGTTGTTGACGGTACGGGTGATGCGCAGGCTGAAGCTGCGCGTGCCGTCTTCGGTGTAAAGCGGGGCATAGGCGGCAATCGCCTCGGGCTGGGCGCAGAAGCTTTTCAGCCGCACCTCGCCCATGACACCGAACGCGCCGCCAATGGCGCCGACACAGATGCGGTCAGTCGCCATCCGTCACCTCCGGGCAGTCGGCCGCCACCGGGGCGGCGGCCGCCACCGGGGCGGCGGCCGTTTTCGGGACCAGTATGCGGTCGGTCTTCATCCCGAGCCAGAACGCCCCCGCGCATAAGGTGAGCGTGACGAGCCGACGCAGGAAGAAGCCGATCAGCATTTGGTTTCAGCGCCTTATTCGGACGCTGCTTCGTCGGCAGCAGCCTCTTCAACCGGCGCTTCGGCCGGTGCTTCGGCGGGGGCAGCGGCAGCTTCGGCGGCGGCGGCGGTTTTCGCGGCCTTTTCCTCGGCGCGCTTCTTGGCCTTGTCGCCCGGCTCGGCCTTCTTCATGTTGGCGCGGGTTGCCTTTTCCTTAACGCCAGCAGCTTCCAGCATGCGGGCGATGCGGTCGGTCGGCTGTGCGCCTTTGGAGAGCCAGTGCTGCACGCGCTCCATGTCCATCTTCACGCGCTCTTCCGAATCCTTCGGCAGGAGCGGGTTGTATGTGCCGAGCTTTTCGAGGAAGCGGCCGTCGCGCGGCATGCGGCTGTCGGCGGCCACGATCGAATAGAACGGACGTTTCTTGGAGCCCCCACGGGCGAGGCGGATTTTCATAGCCATTTGAATGTCTCCTTTACTTGGCTTTGAAACAGGCAGATGCCTGTTATTCCTTGGTTATTTCTGTAGTTTCTCGTGGTGCCTGATGACTTCGCTGATAACGAAGTTCAGGAATTTCTTGGCGAAGGCGGGGTCGAGATCGGCGTCGAGCGCCATGCGCTGCAGCCGTTCGATCTGCTGCGCCTCGCGCATCGGATCGGAGGCGGGCAATTCGTATTCGGCCTTGAGCCGCCCCACCGCCTGGGTGTGCTTGAAGCGCTCGGCCAACGTGTAGACGAGGATCGCGTCGAGCCGGTCGATGCTTTCGCGGTGTCCCTTCAGGAGGGCGGCAGCAAGGGTTGTGGGATCGCTCATCGGGGCCTCCGGTGCGGGGTCGGCAATGTGTCGGCAAAACGTATGGCAAGCGTCGGACAGGTATCGGCGGCAGTCGCGCAGGATTGCGGGGCCAGAACCGGGGCGCTGCCCCGGACCCCGGGGTATTTGGGCAATGAAGAAACGGAACGGGTCATGGCTTTGCCTTCCGGCGGTGGCGGTAGACGAGGCATTCGGGACATTCTTCGGGCCGGGCGGCATCGGCGTCGAACCCTGCGCCGAGCCGTTCGGTGAGCGCCACCGAGCGGTGATTGCCGGGTGCGATATAGGAGACGATGCTGTCCCAGCCGAGCGTGCCGAAGACATAGTCACGGGTGGCGATTGCGGCCTCTGCCGCATAGCCCTTGCCTTCATTTCCGTCGGTGACCATCCAGCCCAGTTCCGGTTCCGGGTCGCCCATCGCATGGTGCAGGATCGACATGCCGGTGAAGCGGCCCGTTGCCACCTCTTCCATCGAAAAGGGGCCATAGCCGTGCAATTGCCAGCTGGCGATTTCGGCGCAGAAGTCGAACCAGGCCATCTGGCGGATGAAGGGTCCGCCCATATGCGCGGCGCGGTCCGACATCATGATTGCCATGTATGCGTCCGCATCGTCGAGCCGGGGCGCGCGCAGGATCAGGCGGTCGGTGCGCAGGGTCGGGATGGTCAGTGCTTGTCCAGTCACGCCGACGCCTCCGGTGTGGGGTGGCGGTAGACGAGGCAAGGTCTGTCGCCGGGATAGGCGGCCGTGTCGTCGCGCCATGCGCCCAGCCGCTCGGCCAGCGCGATGGAGCGGGCATTGTCGGGGTCGATATAGCTGACCGCCGTGTTCCAACCCAGATCGTGGAAAGCGTGGGCACGGGCGGCCTCGGCAGCCTCGCGGGCGTAGCCCTTGCCCTCTGCCTCCGGCGTCCAGAGGGTCCAGCCAAGCTCGCGCTCGGGCCAGTCAGCGGGATACCATGGGCCGGTCATGCCGAGCGGTGCGTCGGAGCCTTTCAGCGTGAAGGCGAACGAGCCGTAGCCGCGCAACGCCCACATGCCCGCGATATGGCCGAAAGCGCGCCATGCCTTGCCCTCATCAAGCGGCCCGCCAATATAGCGCGACCGGTCGGAGGCGACGAAGTCGCGCCAGGCGGGCCAGTCGGCCATGACCGGCGCACGCAAGGTCAGGCGGTCGGTGGTCAGGACGGG